>MAXT01000259.1 GCA_001751225.1 Desulfuromonadales bacterium C00003107
AAAGTATAGACAGCCTGGACAATCAGCCCCCTATTTCATGCGGGTTTGTAGAAACCATGCAACTATCTGGAGGCCATGGACGCTATGGAAAACCGTATGGAATCACTTACACAGAAGAGGTCGCAGGTTCGAGTCCTGTTCCGCCCACTCGAGAAGCCCCCATATATGGGGGTTTTCTCTTTCTTGGGCCTACAGATGGGGGTGTTATGATTCTGTTTTGATTCGGAGGTTCGTTTCGGGTGCAGTTGGGTGCAGTTTGACAGGTGTGACCAATTCATCGATCATCTCCGCTGCTTCTACCTGCATGCCGGGAATCAGGTGCCCGTATATGTCCAATGGAATGGACGGTTTTGCATGACCTAGCCTTCTAGATACGACAATCAGCGGGATTCCGTGATTGAGCTTCAGAGAGGAGGAGTTGTGCCTCAATACAAATACCTCTGAAGGCTCGAGTCTCCCTTCAATCTCAAGCCGATGTGCCTCCTTCTATCTTGAGTGAGCATATACTCGCAGTTTGGCTATTTCGAATACCGGAAGGTAGAAGCTATTCTTGTTGCTTGTAATACAAATCGGGATTATAATAATCGAGATTTGTATCTCTCGCTGTACAGGAGGGGCTATGTTCATAGATCGTGAATCTGAATTATCCAAGCTAGAGGAATTGTACCAAACGGGGCGAGCCGAACTCTTCGTCTTGTATGGGAGGCGCAGAGTTGGGAAGACTGAGCTGCTGCGCGCCTTCTGCCAGGGCAAGCGGCACCTCTTTTTCATTGCTACATTGAGTTCGGATAGCGATCAGTTGGCTACCTTTTCCCAGCAAATATGGGGATTCACTCACGCGGACACCCCCGAGGGGTTCACTTTCCCCTCCTGGGAAGCGGCATTTCGAGCGTTGGTTGATCTGCCGGGCCGCCCCATTGTGGTACTGGATGAATTCACGTATCTGATCGCTGGGAACAAGGCCATCCCTTCCATCCTCCAGAAGGTTTGGGATGAGACACTCAAGGACGTGAAGGTATTCCTGATCCTCTGTGGTTCCTACGTGGGGCTGATGGAAACCGAGGTGTTGGGATATCAAGCTGCATTGTATGGTCGCCGAACAGGCAGTCTCTTCTTACAGCCTTTGGATCTACCGGCGGCCGCAGCTTTCTTCCCTGGTTATTCATCGATTCAACAGATTGAAGCGTGGTCAGTGCTCGGCGGAATGCCCTATTACCTGCAGACCTTCGAGGGTTCCAAAGGCTTGTATGCCAACATTCAGCAGCATATCCTGGATACCAAGGGCCGACTTTATAACGAACCTCGCCTGGTGCTAATGGAGGAACTCCGTGAGCCGCGCAATTACTTCTCGATCCTGAGAGCGATCGCCCAGGGGCGAACGCGGCTTAATGAGATCGCTCTAGGTGCCGG
Source organism: Desulfuromonadales bacterium C00003107 (assembly GCA_001751225.1). GTDB lineage: Bacteria > Desulfobacterota > Desulfuromonadia > Desulfuromonadales > Syntrophotaleaceae > Syntrophotalea_A. The sequence goes on from MAXT01000259.1 coordinate 1,411, forward strand.
CGTTGGGAACTCGCCCACCACGGCTCGCTATCTCGACATCCTGCAACAGATGCACCTCATCGAGCGCAAGGTTCCAGCCACGGAGAGTCGGCCCGAGAAGAGCAAGAAGGGGATTTATCAATTCACTGACCCGTTCCTTCGTTTCTGGTTCCGGTATGTGCAACCGCATATGGGCTCCCTCGAGCTAGGTCTGGCCAGCGCTATATTGGCTCAGCGTGTCCGTCCGACATTCAATATCTACATAGGACAAGGTTTCGAAGAAGCGGCGCGAGCGCACGTCGCGCGGCTTGCTCGCTCAGGAGATCTCCCATTCTTGCCCGGACGGATAGGAAGCTGGTGGGACCGTAGTGCGGAGATTGATGTTGCGGTAGTTAGTAACACTGAGCGATCAATAATACTGGGCGAGTGCAAATGGTCGTCCCGACCTGTGGGAGTGAATATCTGGAAGGATTTGAGGGTGAAGGCGAAGGATTCATCCTTGGTGGAGAGGTTTGAGCATGTCCACTATGTCCTGTTCAGCAAGAAGGGATTCACTTCGGCGATGAGGGTTGAGGCGAATGAGCATGATATTCGTTTGGTTGAACCACAGGAAATGGTTCAGTGATGGCATTATGCGAACCAACCCGCGCACTGAAATAAACGGGGAACACGTGCGAGGCAATGACTTAAAGTACTGGTGCCCTTAAATCCATAAGTGGCTAGAATGGTAAAGAAATAGACGTGCCGGGTTTCAAGCAATCGCGATTCGCAAGGCCACTCTTAGAAGCCCAACATGATGATCCAAGCTCCCCAATTCAGGATTCGAAATCACACCACGCCATGATCGACGCGGCACAATGTAACCAGAAGGGTCTCGATTTCCTAGTTCGTTCTGGATAGGAACCCATCCACGATATTCTAGGGATTATGAAATCCGAGCCCCGCTACCTGAGAACGAAGCGCTTGAGAGGGCGCCGTGTCAAGTTAAATGTTATTTCCGAATAGTGATGGTTCTGTCATTTGATAATGTTACCGGGATGGCCTTCTTCTTAATGTAGGGTGTGAGCATAAACAGGATCTGGAACTTCAATGTGCTTAGCTATTCCTATTTGGACAGGGGCATTCGAGTCGCCTTTCCTCGCTTCATGAGCGGTGCAGTTTGGGTGCAGTTTACGCACTAGCCCATGGAAAGTATAGACAGCATGGACAATCAGCGCTCTATTTCATGCGGGTTTGTAGAAACCATGCA
>MAXT01000260.1 GCA_001751225.1 Desulfuromonadales bacterium C00003107
TGCCGAACTCGCGCAGATAGGCCCGCGAAAGAGCCACGGAAATAGCCTCCATCATGGCATCGCACATGGTGTCGGGATGCCCCAGGCCTTTCCGCTCGACAATCTCAAAGGGGCGCTCATTGGCCGATTGGGCACCCAACGGTTCAACGGCAATGTTCATAAAATCCCCCTTTCGCCAGCCGGCCTGCGCACCGGCCTCTGTTATCACGTTACCAGTCGGCTAGCGACTGTCAAACAGCAGGATCCGTGAAACCCTTAGAAGGAAGGCCTTCTTGACAGACTTCAAAGCTCTTTTAGGATTGATAGTGATGCCGCAAGAGAAGGTCCCTAATGCAGCTCCTTTGTGGAGGAAATCATGAAACGGATTTTGAAGGATGCCATCCGCTTTGCCCAATCCGACCCGCACTTGGCCGAATTCGATATCACCGCCCAGGGCAAAGAACTGCATCTGTCCAAGAACGGCGATAGCTTTGCTCGCCTGCTACCGGCAGCAAGGGAGAAGCAATGGCGGATGGAGTATTTTCACCAGCGGGAGCGATGGGAACATATCGAGTTCAGCGGGACGCTGGAGGAATGCCTGGCGTTTCTGGCGGAGAACACCCATTACCTGTTCTGGAAGTGATGCAGTCACTGAAGCGGGAATATTGACAGTGCACGACCAAAGGAATGCAACAGGGAGTCAAACTTCTGGTAGGCGGCGACAACCGAACCTAACTGGTCTCCGCTCCAAGCAAAATGGCCAACCAGCGGGTATCGTCACGACTGTCGAGCGCGATCTTGGCAGTCATGGTTAAAGGCACCGAAAGCAGCATTCCCACCGGACCGAGCAGCCAACCCCAGAACAGCAGAGAAAGAAAGACCACCAGGGTCGAAAGACCAAGGCCCCGGCCAAGAAATCGCGGCTCGAGCATGCTGCCCATCAGCAGATTGATGACCACATATCCGACCGCCACCATCAATGCCCGCAGCGGCCCGAGCTGCACAAGGGTCAGCAGCACCGCCGGCAGGCCAGCAATGGCCGAGCCGATGTTAGGTACAAAGTTAAGGGCAAAGGCCAAAAGTCCCCAGAGCAGGGGCAGATCGACACCGAGAGTGGCGACCATGACGGTGACCAGCACGCCGGTAGCAAGACTGACCAAGGTCTTAATAAACATATAATGTTTAACGTTATTGATGAAAAATTCAAACCGTCCCAAAGAGGAATCGCCCCCTAGGATCGTGCGCAACTTGACCGGAAAGCTGGAAGCCTCAAGCAGCATGAATACTACCGTCATCAAAACCAGAAAGCCGTTGGTCAGCATACTACCCAGCGCATTAAGTAGAGTAGCAACCAGCTTCATCGCAGCTGCGGGATCCAGCAACTCGGTTACAACCGACACAGAAATATTAAGGCCAAGTTTCTGAAGCCAGCCCACGGTCACAGTGGTCAATTCACGCAACTTGGCTTCATATTCCGGCAAGCTGCCGCTAAGATCCCGCACTGAGGTACCGATCAATCCCGCCATCAGCAAACCAAACAACAGGACCACCAGAATCACCATCAATAGTGCCAGCCAGGTCGGCAGCCCTTTGCGTTGCAACCAAGTCATCGGGGAAGTACTGATAATGGCGATAAAAGCTGCCAGCAGAAAGGGCACCAATATAGCCTTGGCCGCCTGCAGCCCAGCCAGTACCAGCACCAGAGAAGCCAGGGTGACAAGAATCTGCGCTGCGCCCACTTGACGATTGTTCATAACCGATCGCTTTCGAATAAAATCGAGGAAAACCAGAAAATCCCGTCAAACAGAGGCTCACGCATCCGTCCGTCTCTTAATAAGTCCATCCTGAACCAAGTGAATCTTAATTGTTTTATCGACAACCTGCAACCAACAGCAACAACCTACCGCCGACAATAGAGAACATGGCGAAAGAGCCCATGATCTTCTTCGCTAACCATCTGCCACCGTGCGGCATCAAAGGTCGGAAAGTAAGTATCTCCGGCATGAACCCCCTTGATCCAGGAAATGTGCATCTGGTCGGCCAAGGGCAACGCGGCTCGATAGATGCCGGACCCGCCAGCGAAAAAGATCTTGTCGACAGAGCTTTCCGCCAGCCGCAGGGCAGCGGGCAGATCGGCACAGATCTCGATCCCCGGAGTAGCCGGCAAGTGACGACTGACGACGATGGTACGGCGGTCCGGCAGAGGTCGGCCAATAGAAGCAAAGGTGTGGCGCCCCATGATCAGGGTATGACCGCTGGTCAATTCGCGAAATAGACGCAACTCTTCGGGTATCTGCCAGGGGATATGTCCGGCGGAACCGATCAGAAGCTGCTCGGTCATAGCGACAATAATAATTTTTATGGATTTAGTTATCATAGGTGGATAGGGCGCAGATAATGCTCTCAATTATTGAATTTATTATGAGGCAGAATAGCATGTCAGTTGACCTTCAGCCAGTTTTACGGCTAAATCGCCATAAGCAGATAGTTGGCCTTTCGGGGTTCGAAGGGCAGCATGACATTTTCTTTACAAACCTTTTACTTCCTGATGACCATTGAATCGCCTTGACATGATCTACTTGTCACAGAGAGACGAACCTTTATCGCCAACCCCCAAAAAGGAGCATGTCATGCGAAGAAAATCCTGGTCTCTGTTACTTGTGGTTTTGCTTCTCGGCTTGGCCGGCTTGGCCCAAGCCGCCCCGCTGGTAAATTGTCAGGTGGAACTCGACCGCCGGGTTCTGCTGGCCGGTCCAACCCAGAAGACCGTCATCAAAATCGCCCTCGGTGCGCCGCTGATGCAGCGCACCGATGAGCGGTCGCCAGTAAACCTGGCCCTGGTTCTCGATCGCTCCGGCTCCATGAGTGGCAGTAAAATCGCCAAGGCCCGCGAAGCGGCTATTGAAGCTCTCCACCGTTTGGGAGCAAACGACCTGTTTGCCCTGGTCGCCTATGATCACGAAGTCAAAACCCTGGTACCGGCCCAGCGGATCAAACATAGCGAGGGAATCGAAGCGCAAATCCGCCGGATTAAGCCAGGAGGTAATACCGCTCTATTCGGCGCCGTCAGCCAAGGCGCAGCGGAAGTACGCAAACACAGCGACTCTAACTACGTTCATAGAGTGGTTCTGCTCTCGGACGGGCTAGCCAACGTCGGCCCAAGCAACCCCGCAGATCTGGCCCGCCTTGGGGCGGCGCTTCTCAAAGAAGGCATTTCAGTCACTACTGTGGGGGTCGGTACCGACTTCAACGAAGACCTTATGACCCAGCTGGCTGAACGCAGCGACGGCAACCACTATTTCGTCGAATCGAGTCAGGACCTTCCGCGCATCTTCGCCGCTGAGCTGGGCGACGTACTTAGCGTAGTGGCCCGTAAGGTCATTATTGAAATCGAATGCCCCCCTGGCGTCAAGCCTTTGCGTATCATCGGCCGCGAAGGTCGTATCAAGGGTCAAAAGGTCGAGGTCCGAATGAACCAGATTTACGGCGGTCAGCAAAAGTATGCCCTGGTCGAGGTTGAAGTTCCTGTTTCTCAACCTGGGCAGCAACTGGACCTGGCCCGCGTCGACTGTCGCTATCAGAATGCCTTGACCAATATCGACGAATCGTCGACCACCGTGGCCCGTACCCGCTTCAGCCAGCGCCCCGAAGAGGTCCGTCAAGCGGCCAGCAAAGCAGTGCAAAAAGCAGTAGTAGAAAACGAAATGGCCGTAACTCGCGATCGGGCTTTGAATCTATATAATGCCGGACGCAAGCACGAGGCGGCCCGCACCTTGAGAGAAAAAAGCGATGACCTGAAGGAACAGAACGCCGCCCTCGGTTTTGCCGATCTGGCCGCAGAAGCCGACCAATTGCAAGATGAAGCCGCCGAGTTTGAAGCTGAACAACTCGATAAAACCCGTAAAAAGCAACTGCGTTCGGAAAGCTTCAAAGTGCGTAAGCAACAGAAGGCCTACTGACCGGTCCAAACAAGCCCGACGAGGAACAGACAATACAGCTCGATAGGTTCGCTGAACAGGTCGCAACCCGGCCTGTTCAGCTGTCTGGCAATGCCCGGTAGCTAATGGTACATTACGTAAAACCACCTTGGCCCTGGGGAATTCGACAAGTCCTGCTGAAGGAAGCATGTCCATGAAACGAAGTCATTGGATCATCGGCGCTTGGCTGCTGCTGCTCATTCCAACCCTGCTGATCGGCGCTCTGGCATTGCGACTGTTGCACAACGAACAGGACCTTCTGGCTGAGAACACCCTCAATGCCACCCGACAGCGGACCGCCACCATCGCCGAAGGTCTCGACCTGGCGGTTGCTGAAGTCAAGGACAGTCTGCTCGATAGCTTGAGAGAACTGCCCTCTGATGATCTTGAAGAGCGTTTGGAAAATTGGCGGCTTGGCAATCCTCTGGTACGTAACGTTTTCATCTGGACCGACAAGGGCCTGCTGTTGCCCGACCCCAAGGCGCCCCCCAGCGCCGAAGCAGGCGATTTTGTAGCCCGCTATCAGTCCCTGTTTGACGGCCGCATCCCCTGGAAACAGCCACAACCCGACGGGAAGCAGGTTACACCACCTTCCTCCATAAGCGGCAATAAAGCACCCTATTCCCCCCGACGAGAGCTACGACAACTGGCCCAGCAGTTGAACCAAGCACCGGCGATAACGAAGGGGTTATCCGGCTGGCTACCCTGGTTCTGGGAGGATGGTCTTTACCTCCTCGGCTGGCAGGAAGATGCTGTAAGTAACCAACGGTATGGTCTAGAAATAGAGATGATCGCCTTGCTTTCCCGTCTAGTGCCCAGCCTGCCCGAGCCTTCAACCGGAGAAATCTATGCCTTGATCGATGGACAGGGCCAGATTGTTCATCGCACCGGCGCGGGCGAACTGACCGCCGCTACGCCGCTACTTGTCTCTCTGCCCGTCGGCTCCCACCTGCCCCATTGGCAGCTGCGCATCTATGCTTTGAAGGGTATTGACCCCGCCGGCGACCGCGGTCTGCTGATCCTTTCGACTCTGCTGGTCGGCTGTTTTGTGGCAGCCATGTTGTTCGGCGGCTCGTTGCTGTTGTGGCAGGCCTGCCGCCACATGCGTGACGCTCGACGTAAAACCTCCTTCGTCTCCAACGTCTCCCACGAATTGAAAACCCCCCTGACCACCATTCGCATGTATGCCGAATTGCTCGATGAAGGACGAATTGAAGGGGCGGACAAACGACAGCGCTACTTGCAGGTGATTGTTTCTGAAAGTCAGCGACTAACCCGTCTAGTCAACAATGTTCTCGATTTCAGTCGCCTGGAACAAAAATGCAAACACTATCATCTGACCACCCTGCACCTAAGCGAGGTGCTGGGGCAGGTTCTTGATGGACAGGCCGTGCGCTTACGTCAGGTGGGCCTGAAACTCACCTATCGCCTGCCAGACCAACCTGTGAGTGTACAAGCCGATCGCGATGCGGTGGAGCAGGTGCTCCTGAACCTGATCGACAATGCCATCAAATATGCTGCGCAGGGGGGAGACCTGGTGGTTGAACTGCAACAATCGGGGAAGATCGTCGAAGCGCTTATCATGGACTCCGGTCCCGGTGTCCCAGCGTCCCAACAGAAACGCATTTTTCAACAATTTCATCGCGTTGACAACGACCTGACCTGCAACCGGCCCGGCTGCGGTCTCGGCCTGAGCATCGCTCGAAGGTTGCTTGAGGACATGCACGGCTCGCTGCGATACCGTCCCAGAGAAGGTGGCGGAGCCTGTTTTATCATGCAGCTGCCCCTGGCAGTGGTTGAAAAAAGGAATTGAAAGGAAGAGATTATGGATTCACCCCGCATCCTGGTGGCAGAAGACGAACCGCATATTCGCGAGGGCCTCATCGATATTCTCGAAGGCGAGGGTTATCAAGTGCTGGCTGCCGCAGACGGTGAGGCGGCCCTGTTGCTTAGCGAAAACCATAACTTTGATCTGGCGCTACTCGATATCATGATGCCGGGCCGCAACGGTTACGACGTCTGCCGGGAACTTCGCCGCCACCATCCGCAGCTGGCCATCATCATGCTTACCGCCAAGGGTGAAGAGATCGATAAAGTACTCGGCCTGGAGCTGGGTGCCGACGATTATATTACCAAACCCTTTGGGGTCCACGAACTGCGAGCCCGCATTGCTGCGGTCCTGCGGCGTAGCCAGCGCACACCCCTAGAAACCGATGCGATTTTACCAACTACCCTGGCCATGGGGTTGGCCACCATCGATCGCAAGACCTATCGTGGAAACCTCAAGAACCGTACCTTTAAACTCACCGCTAAAGAGATGAAACTTCTCGAAGCCTTCTACCGCCACCCTGACGAAGCCCTGCAACGCCACACTCTACTCAACCTCGCTTGGGGCATCGATTATCAGGGCACCACCCGTACCCTCGACCAGCATATCGCCCAACTGCGCAAAAAGATCGAACTCGACCCGACCACCCCGCTGGTCATCACCACCGTGCACGGCATCGGCTATCGCTACGAAGCCACTTAACGCAGGGCAGTTTTCTTCCCCACCGCCGCCAGATAGATAACAAACGCCTCCTCGGGATCGAGACACAGCAACGCATTCAAAGCATCGTCATCAAAGGCTGCCACCGCACAAACTCCGGCGCCTATGGCCTCAGCCGCCAGGTAAAGATTCTGGCAGACATGACCGACATCGAGATGCAGATAACGGTAACCCCGTTCCTGATAGCGCCAGGTCATCCGATAGGGCACCGCCACCCACACAAAGGTTACCGCACTACGCATTATGAATCGCTGGCCAAAACACGCCGCGGCAAAACGTTCGGCAATATCCTGAAGGGTAGAGATTAATTCAAGCTGGTGATCCAGGGCCAGATACCGATAGAGGCCAGGTTCCAGTTCCTCGATCCGGTTGACCAGCAGTACCGTTTCAAAGGCATGACGAGCCCCGGCGGACGGCACCGTGCGCAGGGTCATCTGCTCGCCATAGACCATCTTCACCCCCTGCGTACACCACAGCAGGTGCGACAGCTCCGCCAGGGTCAACGGCTTATCGGCATATTCTCTCTGGCTGCTACGCTGACTGATTAACGCCCTGATATCAACCGAATCGAGAACCAGGCGTTCCGGATGGGGCAATGTGATCTTGGGGTTGATGGATTCCACCGGCCAACTCAGTGGCGGCTGGGGCAAATGCATCTGCTGATCACTGACTCCCATATTCTTGTGTTTGGTCTTTTCCATGAATTTCCGACCGCTGTCTTTTTCCACAAGCGCCTCCCGTCAATCTGGTTGCCGCAAAATTCTTTACCTCCATTATAGAAACACCCGAGGTCCAGCGCAAAGAGGCACTTGCCGAATAGCTCCTGGCTGCTAGAATTAGCACGGTATCATCACTGTTTTTTGGAACCGCCGCAGGGCAGGCCAAGTCCACCCGCCTACAGTTTGGTGAATGGCTGGCTGTTCAGATTGATTTCTCAATTCTGCTAACGAAAGGTGCGCATCATGGCCGAAGATCGACACATCATTATGGGAATTCACGTTGATGACCGAATTAAAAAGGCGACGGCTATTCAGGAACAGCTCACCGCATACGGCTGCCACATCAAAACCCGCCTGGGTCTGCATGAGGTGGACGGTAATTTCTGCGCTGGCTACGGTTTGATTCTACTGGAATTAGTGGGCGGACAGAAGGAAGCGGATGAACTGGCCGCCAAACTCAATGCCCTGGAAGGGGTGGAGGTTAAACTGATGACCTTCGACCATACCTGAGGCTTTTTGGCCACTGACCTGCGGCCAAATTTCCCTTTTCAACCAGAAGAGCCCCCGAATAATCAGGGGCTCTTCTGGTTGAACTAATCTAACTGCAAATCTAAAATTATTTTTCCACCTTGCCGTACATCAGCGACCAGTGTCGCCAGGAACGAGGCATATGACTGCCGATAGCACCGATCACCAGGGCCACCCACAATAGTTCAACACAAAGAACCGGCCACAGATGCAGCAGGACTAGCGGCAACATATGGCCCAGAGC
>MAXT01000261.1 GCA_001751225.1 Desulfuromonadales bacterium C00003107
AGCTTCCTAGAGGAAGACGATCTTACTGTTGTGGGCCGAGGTTTCACATGTGGCGGTTTGTTTGCCGCCCAGGTGGTGGGCTCTTGTAAGAGCGTCCTTGGCCGATTGCAGCAAGGTGTCGAAGGAGGCTCCGTTGTTGGGATAGAGAGCAATGCCGCAGGACACGCCGAAGTTGAGGTCCGTTTGAGCGTCGTCATTCTGCCCGTGCAGGCGGTTTGCAATGGTCAATGCCACCTCGCTGGCGGTGTCAGGCAGCATCACGGCAAACAGATCCTGGTCGAGGCGGCCGATGACATCCATTTTGCGCACTAAGTCTTTCAGTCGGGTTGCCAGCTCGAGGGTTTGCTGCTGATCCGTTTTGTCCGGCTGGTCGGCCTTGAACAGCAGTAGGGCGAGGCTCTGCCCAAGACGAGTTGAACGACTGGCTTCTTCGATAAAGCGTCGTTGGAACATGTTGGCGCTGTAGACCCCTGTTGCTGGATCGAGGGCGGCTTGGTCGAGTAATTTGTTGATTTGGCGACGGTTGCGCAGTCTTTCGATGAGCAGTGCTCTCGGCCCGACCAGGCTGGTCAGCTGCTCCAAGTCCTGTTGCGTGAAAGGTTGGCCGTCCTGTCGATCGGCCAAGGAGATGACACCGTGATATTGGTCCCCCGTTGTCAAAGGCAGACAAAGAAGGGACTTGGACTCAAAGCGAGGTCGTGAGGTGCTGCTGATACGGGGGTCCTTTTCCAGATCTTCAACCAGAAGGGGCAGACCGCTTTGTAACACCTGGCCGGCGATTCCCCGATCGGCTGGGACGCAGAGGTCGGCGGCCATGGCCTGGTTCATGCCGATGCTGGCCAGCAAATGGAGTTTGCTGCCGTTACTGTTGAGCAGCATCAGCGAGGCCTTGCTTGCAGGGACCAGGGTTACGGCATCCTCCAGGATGCATCGGCAGAGTTCCTGCGGTTTTTTTAACGCCAGTAGGCGAATGAGCTCTTTGCTGTGCAGGCCCGGCGCTTCAGGGGCCGATTGAGAGCCTTTCAGCTGCTGCAGCCGGTGGCTAACGCGTTCAGCGAGTAGCTTAAGTAATTGCATGTCGCGGGCCGAGGGAGAAGGGCCGCAGCATAGCAGGCTACCGAGCAGTTCATGATCCCCCTGCAAGGGCAGGCAGGTAAGCTGTTCGTCGCCGGTCAGCGGCGTGCCGTTGTCGGCAACTTCTGAGGATAAAAAATCTGCCCCCGAGGGAAGGGAGGCAGGCCAACCGTCGAGACAATGAAGATCGGGGTCGCTCTCTCCTGGCGCTAACAAGGAACTTGAACGAGGACCAAAGGCCGGTTCCAGCAGTGAGTCGATCGCTTCTCTTAGAGACGGTAGGTCCGTTGCTGAGGCCATGGTGCTGTCCGCCTGAAGCAGTGCATCGATCAGTGCTTCGCTCAGACCGGTGGAGTCGTTGCCGATATCAGGGGGTGGAGCAGTTTTGGATAAACGCAGCGATTGGGCGGTTCGTCCGGCCGCCAGCAGCTCCGATGCCTTGAATTGTTGCAGTTGAAACCATTGCTTCAACAGAGGAAAGGCATCCTTCTGATTGAGACAGGCCAATTCTTCGAGGTAGGGGAGATCGACCTGTGGCCCACGGCCACCGCCGATGAGTAGATAAATACGTTGGCCGCTAACGTTTCGGAACGGCACAAGGCATTGCTGCAGGTTGCCGGGGCAGTGAAGCAGGCGCGGTTCGTCCTCGGTTTCCTGCGCCGCCAATTTGGCCGCCCTCCTGGCATGGCAGGCAGGGTTGCAAAAGGGACTGGCAGGGTTGCCGCACAGGGCTGCCTGGGGCGCACTAATCGCCAACAACAGAAACTGGCGGTCATAGAGGGCCAGGTGAAAGGGCTCCAGTTCCGGTGCTTCGGCGAATCGTTTCAGTAAATTCTCTGGGGGCTCGGCTATGGTCAAAGGGGCGGACATGAAATCCCTACTTAGGAATACAGTGGAACAGATGGCGTTCCGTCTGGCTGAAGTTCAATCGGGCCGTTGAAGCTGCTGGCCAATATAGCAGCCTTTGCCCATGATAGTGAAGCTGGCAGAACTTAATAGCTAAATGCAAAAACCAAGCCGGACTGGAGGTGGCTGTTTTAAGCGGTTGCTTCCAGGATCAGGGTAAGATTGTGGACATTTTTTGCCACCAGGGGACAATATCTGTCAGTGCCCGCTCCGCCATGGCCAGACGTCGTTCGCTGCGTTTCATCCGCCCTCCTTCAAGGGGAGGAAAGAGGCCATAGTTGACGTTCATGGGCTGAAAATCCTCTGGGCTGGAGGTGGCCAGGTGGTGCAGCAGGGAGCCGAGGGCTGTCGTCGCGGGTGGCAGCGGCAGCGATTGGCCCTTCTGTTGACCTGCAGCACAAAGACCAGCCAGCAGGCCGGTAGCTGCTGATTCGACGTAGCCTTCTACGCCGGTGATCTGGCCGGAGAAAAACAACCGCGGGTCGTCCTTGAATTGCAGGCCATTGTGCAGACAGCGGGGGGCGTTGATGAAGGTGTTGCGATGCATGCTACCCAAGCGGGCGAAGCGGGCTTGCTGCAGGCCGGGTATGGTGCTAAAGATGCGACGCTGCTCGGGATAGGTCAATTTGGTCTGAAAACCGACCATGTTGTACAGGGTGGCGTGCAGGTTGTCCTGGCGCAGCTGTAGCACGGCAAAGGGATCGCGGCCGGTGCGCGGATCGGGTAGACCCACCGGTTTCATCGGGCCGAAGGCCAGGGTCAGGTCGCCCCGGGCGGCCATCTCTTCGACGGGCATGCAGCCTTCGAAGTGGATGATTTTTTCAAAGTCTCGTCCCGGTACTTTGTCGGCTTCTTTCAGGGCAGCCACAAAGGCCATGTATTGGTCGCGATTGAGGGGGCAGTTGACGTAATCATCGCCACCGCGGCCGTAGCGGGAGGCCCGCCAGGCAATGGAAAAATCGATGGAGTCGGCCTCGATGATGGGGGCAATGGCGTCGTAGAAGTAAAGGTGCTCGCTGCCGGTCAGACGGGCGATTTCGCTAGAGAGACTTGCAGAGGTCAGGGGGCCCGAAGCGATGATGACCAGGCCTTCGTCGGGGATTTCACTTAGTTCCTGACGCTGTAATTCGATCAGGGGGTGGCTTGCAATGCGCTCGGTGATGTAGGCGGAAAAGCCTTCCCGGTCTACAGCCAGTGCTCCGCCGGCGGGCACTGCGGTAGCATCGGCCGCTTCCATGAACAGGGTGTTGCAACGGCGCAGTTCTTCTTTCAGGCAACCGACGGCGTTGTTCATGCCGGCTCCGCGCAGGCTGTTGGAGCAGACCAATTCCGCCAGATCGGAGGACTGGTGGGCTTCGGAAAAGCGCTGGGGCTTCATTTCGAACAAGGTAACAGGGCAGCCGGCACGGGCGGCCTGCCAGGCTGCTTCACAGCCAGCTAGGCCGGCTCCGATAACGGTAATCTTTGGAGTGTTGGACACGGTCGAATCCTTTTGCCGGCGCCAAAGCATGGTGCCGGTCCGTAAAGCAAAACCGACCGGACTTTGCAGTCCGGCCGGTTGGAAGTCAGTCCTCTTTGGTTTTAGCCGCCGCCGTTTTTTTTGTCTTGCTGGCGGCTGGCTTTTTCTTGGGTGGAGCCTTTTCCGCTGCGGGCTTTGTGTCGGAGGCCTTCTTCGCCGCCGCGGGTTTCTTAGCCGCTGGTTTCTTAGCCGCTGGCTTCTTAGCCGCTGGCTTCTTAGCCGCTGGCTTCTTAGCTGCTGGCTTCTTAGCTGCTGGCTTCTTAGCTGCTGGCTTCTTAGCTGCTGGCTTCTTGGCGGGTTTTTTCTCCGGTGGCACCAGCACCAGCTTCCAGTCACACTCTTCCTGCGGGCATTTGCGATAGGTTCC
>MAXT01000262.1:0-1753 GCA_001751225.1 Desulfuromonadales bacterium C00003107
TCCCGTGGTGTAGCGGTCAAGCATACCGGCCTTTGGAGCCTGTGACAGAGGTTCGAATCCTCTCGGGACTATTATTTTAGTACCATAAATCAAAAGAGATTTTAGAGTGATGATTAAGAACGAAAAAACGTTAGAACGCTGCAAATTGGTAAAAGCTCCTGCACTTGCCGGTCCGGGGTACGGGTGCGCTCCTGACGCACGTCCAATACGGGAGCATATCGAAAGAGGAGTGGTGGTTATAGATAAACCCGCGGGTCCGACATCGCACGAAGTTGTTGCGTGGGTAAAGGAGATACTGAAATTAAACAAGGCAGCGCATACGGGGACACTGGACCCGAATGTTACTGGCGTGCTGCCGGTTCTGCTTGGAGCGACAAGGAAGTTAGCCGATAGTTTCGTTTGGGACAAGGAGTACGTATTCGTGATGAAACTGCATGGCGCGGTTGATGAAGCTGAGCTGAGAAAGGTAAGTAAAGAATTCGTAGGGAAGATATACCAAAAGCCGCCATTGAAATCCGCTGTTAAGAGAAGGATAAGGGTGAGAACCGTGCGGTACATAGAGATAAAGGAGATAGAGGGGACGGATGTGTTGATGAGGGTGGGTTGTGAAGCCGGAACGTACATAAGAATGCTCTGTCACCATATCGGGCTCGCATTGGGCGTGGGCGCGCACATGTTACAGTTGAGAAGGACGAAATCATTCCCATTCGATGAGGCTAATATCACGAAGCTGCAAGACCTGAAGGATGCGTATGTGCTTTATGAAGAAGGAGATGAGAGCCGTCTTCGCGAACTAATCATGCCGATGGAATATACGCTGGGGCATCTGCCGTGCATAATCGTAAAAGATACCGCGGTTGATGCGATATGCCACGGCGCTGATCTCGCAGCACCCGGTATTTCAAGGATAGAAGAAGGAATAAATATAGGGGATCGTGTAGTATTATATACGCTAAAAGGGGAAGCGGTATGCAGAGGCAAAGCAAAGATGAGTACCGAGAGTATGTTCAGAGCCAAGGAAGGAATATGTGTAGACGCGGAGAAGGTGTTTATGAAGCCCGGGACATATATGAAAGGTTGGGGTGATAAAGAGACGGGATAGAACAAAGGAGCCGAGGTGGCTGAGTGGAAAGGCGCAGGCCTGGAATTTACAGGGCCAAACTGATAGCCTGTGTTCCGAAAGGGACTCAAGGGTTCAAATCCCTTCCTCGGCGAAAAATACTCTTTTTAGGTAAAACATATTTCTTTGGTAAAGCAGTTATTAAAAGAAACGCAAAATGAGCGAAGAAGGGGAGAAGGCAGAAGGAGTGGAAGAAGATGAATTCCGGCATATTGTCCGGATTTTAGACACCGACTTGGATGGTAACAGGCGTGTGGCATATTCGCTCTGTGGGATAAAGGGAATAGGAAGAAGAGTGGCGAGGACAGTAGTCATTACTGCGGGTGTAGATCCGAATGCGAAGATGGGCTATCTATCAAACAGCGATGTAGAGAAGTTAAAAACAGCAGTTGGCGGTGTAGAGAAACGATTGCCGTGGTGGATGCTGAACAGGAGAAAAGATTTGATTAGTGGTGAGGACAAGCATATAATGGGCTCTGACATGGCGTTGAAGTTCCGGGATGACATAAATTTGTTGCGTAAGATACGGTCTTATCGTGGAATACGACATGAGAGGGGGCTGAGAGTGAGAGGACAAAGGACAAAATCAACAGGACGAAGAGGAATGGTAGTAGGCGTGGTGAGAAAGAAGAT
>MAXT01000262.1:1784-3517 GCA_001751225.1 Desulfuromonadales bacterium C00003107
CCAAGAAGACCCTGGGTGTTGCAAAGGATAAAAGAGGAGCGGGAGTTAGCAGAGAAATACGGACTAAAGAACAAGCGAGAGATATGGAAAGCAGCGAGCATAATAAAGAAATATCGGCGTGAAATAAGAAACATCTTAGCGGAAATAGCAGGTATGAAACCCTCAGAACATACAATGAATAAGGAAGCGGCTATCTTAGCGAGCTTGAGGCGGAAAGGAATGTTGGGTGAAGGTACGAGCTTGGAGGATGTTCTGGAGTTGGACGTGCAGGATATTATGGAACGGCGGCTGCAGACCTGCGTACATAAAAAGGGGCTGGCGAATTCACCGAAACATGCCAGACAACTCATCGTTCACGGGCATATCGCGGTTAATAATAGGCGAGTCACCATTCCATCTTATATAGTGAAGATGGATGATGAAAGGGGAATTAGCTTTTATGAGCATGCTCCGGCCTCTATTACGTCCATCGGCAGTGAGCAAGGCGAGGGAATAGAAGAGGGCAAGGAGAAATAATATAACGAGGTTAAATAATGGTAGAAGAAAAATGGGTAATTGCACATATATTCTCTTCTTTTAATAATACTATCATCACTGTTACCGATATGACCGGTGCGGAGACGATTGCAAGGGCTTCTGGCGGTATGGTAGCAAAAGCGGACCGTGATGAGAGTTCTCCGTATACTGCGATGCAGATGGCGGCACAACTTGCGGAGAAATTAAAAGAGCGGGAAATAAGGGGTATTCATGTGAAGGTAAAAGCGGCGTCGGGGCGTAAGTCGAGAACACCCGCACCAGGGGCACAAGCGGCGATTCGGGCTTTTGCCCGTGCAGGGTTACGAATAGGCAAAATAGAGGACGTGACTCCAGTACCACATGACGGAACGAAGCGTCCTGGCGGGAAGCGAGGCAGGAGAGTTTAAGTAGGTCAAGCGTGCAAAAAGAAGGTGCATAGCAGTTTTTAGTAAAGGTTTTGCGGAGCAAGAAGTGTATGGAAGTAAAAATATTGGAACGCGAGGAGAATGAAGTAATAATTGTGCTTTCGGGTGTGAAAGTGCGGTTTGTAAATGCACTGAGGAGGGCAATGATTGCAGAAGTGCCGAAGCTTGCGATTGATGAGGTAAACGTCTATGAGAACAACTCTTTATTATATGATGAGCAATTGGCGTTGCGTCTTGCGTTGACACCGTTGAAGACGGACGATCTCAGTGCTTATAGTGATGAAGACCAAATTTCTCTGACTTTGAAAGCGGTGAGTCCAGAAAGAGAGGGATATACAATGGTTTATTCTAAGGAACTCATCTCGTCAGACCCTCATGTAGAACCCGCATTTGAGAACATTCCCCTTGTGAAGCTGATTTCTACGGAGAGAGAGATTAGTGGCATGAGAACGGTCGCACGACAAAGCCTCTCTTTTGAGGCTATTGCAAGGCTGGGCAGGGGGCAAGAGCATGCTAAGTGGCAGCCTGTGACCGTGTGTGGCCTAAAAAAGATGCAGAATCAAGGTGAGGGGACGAAGGCAGATAAGAAGTCGTTATTATTCAGTGTTGAGGGAGACGGTTCCGTGCCGGTAGATGAGATAGTGATAGAAGCGGCGAGGATAATGCGAGAGAAATGTGAGATGGTAGTAAATGAATTGACGAGTCCGTAGTTATCAACTAATTACAAGATACCACGTGGAAATTGAAAATAAAAGCGATTATACCGTTTAAGAAGAAAGGTGCGAAATCGAG
>MAXT01000262.1:3617-4294 GCA_001751225.1 Desulfuromonadales bacterium C00003107
GTTATCGCATCGTGACTTGAAGTCAAAACTGAGTGTAAGGACAGATGCAAGGGGCCTGAACGAAATGCTGAATGAACTATTAACAAGAGAAAAAGAGCCAATGCTGATAATAATGGCAGATATTCCGCTGGCAACGCCCGAAACTATAAATGAAATTATCCGGCACGATGAGGATGTAGTAGTGATGCCAGGAAGAAATGGCGGTACAAACGCTTTATTTCTGCGACGACCTCACGATTTCGCCGTATCTTACTATGGAATTAGCTTTTTGGAGCATATAGCGACTGCGAAGAGGCGTAATTTGAGTTACGCGGTTCATGACTCCTTTTTTATCGGTGTGGATATAGACGAGGTAGAAGATATGATAGAGTTATTGATTCACGGCAGAGGTGCTTCGGTGGAATACCTACGAGAAATTGGCGTTCGTCTTCGTGTGGATAAAGCGGCAAAGGTGAGGGTGAGCGTGGAGCGAACTTCATCTTAGGCTTCATCCATGAAGTGTCCGTAGTAACCACACTCAAAACGAACAGATTTACGAACCCCTATGAGTGGAAAGTTAATCATGTATCGCCTCAAGCACATATTTAAAAAATAGTAATTGTTTAGCTAACCACAAGATTACACAGATTTCCACGAGAATAGAAGGACACTAATCCGATTTTAGTATACCATGGGCC
>MAXT01000262.1:4355-4845 GCA_001751225.1 Desulfuromonadales bacterium C00003107
AATCGGCAGTATCTCCAGTGTCCATTGCCCACCTGTTGCGTTAGTTACCTTGTATGTTTTGCTGTATTCCGTGTACCTCACGTGATATGGTTCTTCACTTGCGGTACCCCCGGGATAATATGGTTCATATTTCATACCCAAGCTTACTTCTCTTTTCTTGACCGTTTTTGACGACTCTGGTGTCACTTTTTCGCTGCTTGGACTTGACAGCTCAACATTGAAAGAAGGTTCTTCTTCCGCTCTATTGTAGCTACCGTGTTTGTACCCCCGGGCGGTGACCATGACGCTGATCGCCTCTCCTTGTTCAACGCTAAACTCGTCACTGTACGGTGTTGTGGGTTGTTTCCAGACCTCTATATTCATGTGCACTGTTTGGTCCCACTCCTCAATCGCAGGGTCGTCAATGTTTAGATTTATTTCAGTCTCGTACCATCCAAAGGCATCTTCTGGCACATTCATTGTCACCTTTACCGTTGCCGTTGAGTTCGCC
>MAXT01000263.1 GCA_001751225.1 Desulfuromonadales bacterium C00003107
AGGACTGGACGAAAAGACCGCAGCCCGTTTCTCCAAACAATATGGTTACACGCTCGGAGAGATTAACGCCTTTTTCGATGAGTGCGACGGTAGTTGGAGCTGCGTGCGCAAGGAATTAAAGAAGCAGGATCAAACTCAAGTTGAAGGTACCAGCGATAAGGACCTACGGACTGCCGAGCGCCTTGCTGCTCAATACGGTGTGGAATTAAACATCGTCTGGGGCGAATTCAACGGTGATTGCGGCGGGGATTGGAACTGTGTGCGTGCTACCTTGCGTGATTTGACACGCGTGGACCACAAAAAGGATAAGTAATTCCACTCCGCAACGAAAACAACCTGCGGGAGGTTGAAATTTCAACCTCCCGCAGGTTTTATTTAATGACAGTGCTGTTTATGTTGTGGTGCGTGAAATCTGAGAATTTATGGTGATGACCACGCTTAAGGGGAAGTAATTATCATGCTGACCTTGCGCTCCCCCTCGTCATAGATACGACACCCTTTGCCACTTAGTACCGAAGTGCTATTCATCAAACTCTCATATGATGTATGCCACTATCTAATTGATGTCATTTCATCCTATTTTATACTAGGGTTATTTTAATTTTTTTATTCGTCCAATATCAAGGTGAATTTCAAATAGATGTCGGCAGACATTCACAGGCAACTGGGTTTTCACTTATCAAATCATCGATTTCCAGTTGCAAATTCCCCGTGCAACTCACATACTACCCATTGTGCTGTGGTCTTACCTACTGAAGCAATCTCTCGTTCTGGAAAACACCAAATATTTCCCTCCAGCCAAATCAAGAAGCTGGATAATTATCCACAAAACGAGTAACCTAAGGTTACTTGATGTGTTGTATTGATTAAGATAACCGAGTTGCGCTCTTTGAGCCCTGGCAATCGGTGAAGTAAGTGGCAATTACCAGGCTTGCGGAGCCAACCTAGCGAAAGGGAATTTATGGCCGATACAAACAACAGCGAAAAAACGCGGATTTGCAGACAGAGAATCATATGCCCCATTAAGGAGTGAGTACAAATGAACGCATTAATTATTTTGCTTCTGGGCGCTCTGGGCATCGTAGTAGGTTATGGCTACTATGGCCGGAGAATCGACAAGAGCATCATTCAACCCGACGACAGCAAAGCCACACCGGCGAAGATGTTCATGGACGGCGTGGATTTCACGCCGGCTGGTAGGAGTGTTCTTTTTGGCTATCAATTCAAGTCTATCGCTGCTCTGGGGCCCATCGGCGGCCCAATTGTAGCTGCGCAGTGGGGATGGCTTCCGGCCTTACTGTGGATAATTTTCGGCACCCTCTTCATTGGATGGGCGCACGACTATGCCAGCATCATTGTACCGATGCGATCGGATGGAGACACGTTCGGCGCGTTGAGCTACAAGCTGATATCGCCCCGCGCGCGCAGCATTCTTCTGGTCTTCATCTACCTCTACCTGCTGCTCATTATGGGCGCTTTCGGTCAAGTCATTGGTATTAACTTCATGACCAATCCCGCAGTGCCTTTCGGCATCCTGTCAGTGATCCTTATGGGTCTCTTAGCTGGACAGATGATCTATAAGATGAAGCAGGACATCATCCTCACCAGCGTTGTCACCGTCGCTATCTCCTTCTTCGGAATCTGGCTGGGACAGACACCCGCTATCACCAACATCTTTGCCAACTTCAACAGCGCCTTAGGAGACAATGTTAAATACGTCTGGCCAATTATCACCATGCTCATATGCTACTTGGGCGCCGTTCTCCCCATCTGGCGCTGGGCGCAGCCCACAAACTATGTCTCCTTCTGGATCATTGCTCTGGGTATGGTGGGCGGAGTGATCGGCCTGCTCATATGGCATCCTTCTATAGGCGACTTCCCGGCCTATACCGGGTGGACAGTGACGGGATTAGGCCCTCTCTGGCCGGTTCTCTTCGTCACCATCGCCTGCGGCGCAATCTCCGGCTGGCACAGCCTCGTCTCCAGTTCGGGTACCGCACGACAGATCGAGAAGGAGAGCGACGCTCTTCCGATCGGTGCTGGAGCTATGTGGATGGAAATGGCTCTGGCAGTAATCTCCTTGCTGACAGCCACAGCCGCAACCGGCGGATGGGATGCATATAAAGAAGCCTTCGCCAGCGGCAAGTTCGGCGTCTTCGCCATTGGTCTGGCCGAGTTCCTCAGCCATATCGGCATCCCGACATCCTTCGGTGTGCCCTACGGCATGGTCTTCCTGACAATCATGGGATTGACCATCATGTACCTGGTTGTACGCTTTATGCGCGTGGCCAGCGCCGAGTTCCTTGGTGGCTCAATCCCCATAATGAAGAACATCCATGTGGGCGCCATTGTAGCCCTAATACTCTCCCTCATCGTCATCTGGACCGGTGTGTGGCAGACGATTTGGGTGCTCTTCGGCGGAGCCAATCAAATGATGGCCTCGCTGGCTCTATTAATCGTCACCATCTGGTTGATGAACAATGGAAAGAAGTACTCCTGGACCTTCTGGCCCTTCATCTTTATGTACTTCACCACCCTTGCAGCTCTGGGCTATACAGGTTACAACGCTCTTAAGGCTGCATTCGCCGGATCGAATGTAACAGGGAACTACATCGCTGGCGGTTTTGCCATAATCCTGATTATCTGCGCGCTCATCCTGGGTTACGATGGCGCAAAGGTTCTCAGCGCTAAGGGCAAACCAACCGCAGAGACAGGGTAGGGAGCGCTTTATTCGAATAAGAATAGGGGAGGGTCGATGAGACCCTCCCCTATTGTAATAAAAGCCATAGAGATGGAAGAAGGTATAATCCTCTCATACTCTGATTAATAGTCATTTCAATCACAAATCGAGAGAATATACCATCCACCATTTCATGCGCTCCCATGAGGGCTAAATGCACAACCCGCTTATATCAGGGCATGTACTAAGAAGTCATCCTGATATTTGCACATCTCTAATTTATTAAGCGTGCTAATAAATGACCGCACCGATGTGCGAAACCATTAGGGAGAAGCTAAGAAGAGGCTCTCGCATCATAGGAGAGGTCTTCTACGGCATGAGTGTTTTTGGGTGGGTGCGTGAGTTACGACGATCTCGAGGTGAGGTTGAGAAATTGTTTGTCCTCATTACTTTTGGCGATATCGTCGGTCTCCCTATACTGCCTCCATACTATACCCTGCGCTTGCTTCCTTACACCATCCCTTTCCTCAACCGTTGGAAGCGGAGCCTGCTACGAGAACGCGACCTGACAGATCTGATAGACCTTATCGAGTGAGTCGACTAGAACCAAACAGTAATTCAACGGAGGTAAATGTGAGCGAAGAAGAAAAGCAAAATATACTTAAACGGTTAGGTAGTTCAGCAAAAGAATTTCTCTATGGCATGGCCGGTCACGACATGACCCGTTTCGCCCTTAAGACACGCGGCAGCATGGAACACCTATTTATCCTCATCACCATGGGCGACTTGCTTGGCATACCCATCCTGCCGCCCTACTACTCGCTTCGATTGCTGCCTTACGTCGTGCCCCAAATCAGCACCTGGAAACGGCGCATGTTGCGCGAACGAGATCTGACCGACGCGTTAGCATAGAATCGATAAGTTGAAGTCCATAGATAAAAAGGAGAGAACGTTGTCACTCGCATACACTTTTATAGAGAATCCTGATCGCCGATATATCGAGTACGGCGGTAAGGGCGGGTTGGGCAAGACCACCTTCTCCGCCGCTACGGCTTACTGGCTGGCAAAGCAGGGCTATAAAGTGCTCGTCTTCTCGGTTGACCCTCAAGCTTCACTCTCCGACATCTTCGAAAAGGACATTTTCGGCAAGGGCGCAGTTGAGATAATGCCCAACCTCTTCGCCCAGGAAATCGACGCCGACCGCCATATCAAGGAATATCAGGACGAAATCCGTCAAAAAATCCTTGATATGTACGGCTTTGAGGAGATCCCGGAGGAAATCGAAGACTATATCGCAGCCGCCGCAGCCGAACCAGCCATGGAAGAGAGCGCCATCTTTGACGCCGTTGTGGACATCGTCGTCGGCGCCGAATACGACTATTACATCTATGACCTTGTACCCCTGGGGCACGCTCTCTACTACCTCAGTATGGCCAGCATCTATGATGAATGGATCGGCAAGATAACAGCCCTGCGGGAGGAGATGGAGGAATACTCACAAGTGGCGTCGATCCTCGATCGCGACAAGGAGTCCGAAGAGGATCAGATATTAGCTGAGTTGCAGGACATCAAAGAGCGAATCAATACATCTTCAAGCATCCTCACCGACAGTGAAAAGACATCCTTCTACTTCGTCATCACGCCTGAGGAAATGACCATCATAGACACTCAAAAAGCGGCTGTGTTGTTCTCCAAATACCAAGTTCCCATCTCCGGGTACATCGTCAACCGGGTCATCCCGCCGGAACTGGCTCAACAGGACATCCCGGAGTACCTGAGAAACCGCATCGATATGCAGAAGGGCCTCCTCAAGAAGATAGACGACACATTTCCAAACGAAGTTCTTGCGCAAGTGCCTGAGTTCGAGCGAGATATTACCGGTTTAGAGATGATTGGCAAGGTGGCAGATGCCCTTTTCGGCTCAATTGTTATCGCTGACGATGGAGGTGAGGCGTGATTAAAGAAAGTACACGTCAATTCTTACTCAAGCACCCCCAGATGAAATATATGTTTTTCGGAGGAAAAGGAGGGGTGGGGAAAACGGTAATGGCT
>MAXT01000264.1 GCA_001751225.1 Desulfuromonadales bacterium C00003107
GGCTTGAAGGGTTTGGAAATATAGTCGTAGGCGCCATGCTTAAGACATTCGACGGCGGTATCTATAGAGCCATAAGCACTCATCATGATCACCATGCCATCGACACCCAACTGTTTGATTTGCTGCAACAAGCCGAGACCGTCCAGTTCCGGCATGCGGATATCGCTCAAGATTATATCGAAGGATTCGTCCTGCAGCAGTTGCAGGGCTTCCGTCCCGCTGCCAGCTTCAGTCACCCGGTAGCCCGCTCCTTCCAGCACCAGGCGCAACATATGCCGCACGCTGTTTTCGTCATCAACGACCAGGACCTTTTTCTTCTCAGCCCCCATGCCCGCAATCCTCCCTTTTCATGTATACGCTAAAGACGCTGCCCCGCCCGGCATCGGACTGCACCTTGATGCGTCCACCCGCTTCCTCAAGCACCCGATAGCAAACCGCCAACCCAAGACCGCAGCCCTTACCGGGCGCCTTGGTAGTAAAAAAAGGATCAAAGATATGCGGCAGGTCCTGTTCGGCAATACCGACTCCATTGTCGGCGAAACCGAGCCAGACCGAATCATCGGTCTCACCACCGGTCAAGTGAATTTCACCCTCGACGGGCAGAGCGTCCTGAGCATTTACCAGCAGATTGACAAAGACCTGCAGCAGGCGATGGCGAACCATAACCACTCGAGGTAATTGTTGCGGCAAAGCATCGACCAGCTTTACCCCGGAAAAAAGCCCCTGATGGTCGAGGAGCGTCAAAGCCTCCTGCAGAACCGTCAACGGGTCGAAGCTCTCTGCCATTTCTTCGCCAGGCTTAGCGTAATCGAGCAGTTCGCGAACCAGACGATCAATCCGCTCTACCTCAACCGCTGCATGTTCAGCAATCTCCCGCTGGCGACCGACGGGCAGTTCCATTTTCAGCAGCGCCAGATAACCGACCACCGCTGCCAGGGGATTGCCCACCTCATGGGCCATGCCAGCGGCAAGATGTCCGACGGTCGCCATTTTTTCCGAGCGCAGCAGTTCACTGCGAGCCTGTCTCAGCTCTTCGTTGGTTCGTTGCAAAGAGCGAATATGATCTTCGCTATGCTGGCGGCTTTCCCGCAAAGCAGACACCATGACATTAAAGGAGCTGGCCAGTAGCGAAATTTCCCGGGGCCCCGCTTCACTGACTTGCTGATCGAGATCCCCTGCGGCCACCCACCGGGTCGTAGCCAGGAGCAAGCCGATGGGGCGCACCACATTACGATTGAGCAGATAGAGGCCAAACAGAAACAGCACCGCTCCGTAAAGCACCACATATAGGAGCAGGATTTTCAAGGAAGAGCGAACCCGGCCGGCTACTTCGTCCAGGGAAAACCGGGCCTGCAAAACGCCGACGAGTTTGCCCCGTTGCCGAATGGGCTGTGTCGAGATGAAGTAACATGCAGGTGATGCGCCCCAAGCCAACCAAGCACCAGTATAAACAAGGCGATCCTGAGGTTCGGCCATAAAGCGCAGAGCCTGCAGCCGAGGACCAGAGCTCAGTAAACGATCATCCACCGAATGGAGATAGAGCGGCACCAAGACCTCGCCCTTAAGCTTCCAAACCCCTAAGGCCGTGGCATCAGGCAACAGGGGCAACAAGCGCGACACACTCTTGTTGTGATTAGCATCGGTTTCTTCCACGCTCAAGGTTTCGCCAACGGAGAGCGCCACGACCTGCATGGTTTCCGTCAGGTTTTCCAGCCGCTGATTCAGTAGCTCCCGCTCGGTCAGTTTGAGCATCAGAAAGCCGCCGAACAGCAGAGCCGCACCCAGCAGCAGGGTAATATGCAACATGATTTCGGTGCGTAGACCGACCGGTTTGGCCACCGCCATCCCCCCCCAAAAAGAAGAGCCATTACAACGAAAACTGGGAACCGAAACTTTATCTCAAGCCAAGTCGCAAAATACCTAAAAGAAAAATCAATTCTCTGAACTTTTTCTTTATTGAGGACTAAGCGTGAAAATCGAGCCTCGGTATCTTGTCCACTCAGTTCGTCACAAACCGAACCATAGCACAGCCATACCAACGCAACAATAGAATGAAAAGTTCCTCAGGCAGGGGCAACCTTACAGAGTAGCAATACTACCCGGGAGTTGATATCCTGACGACAGTCTGCCAGGTAACCGCCGACCAGCTTTTTCGATTTATTGTAGGTAGTGACCATCCGGAAACTATGGATGGACACAGCGCAGTTTTCATATGGGAAACGAGCAATTTCCCCCTAGGTCAAGGAAATCAAGCGCTTGCACGGAGGCGTAGTAGTTTACGCCGCACACGCAAGCGAGCGGATTGACGCCGAGATAGGGGGAAAGGGCCGTTTCTGGATGAAAACTAGGGAATTAATTCCAGGAACACCAACGCCATGCCGCTGCAGAAAAACATATCCAAACTGTACATCTTTTCCTTCCTCAAGATGACCCTCTTTCCGATGGCGATCATCACTCTGTTCTGGAAGGATCAAATCGGTCTCACCCTGACCGATATTCTGCTGCTGCAGGCGATCTTTTCGGTAGCCAGTGTCATTTTTGAATATCCCTCGGGCTACCTGAGCGATCGTTTGGGCTACCGCACCGCACTGATTCTGGCCTGCCTGCTGGCCATCGGCGGCTGGAGCCTCTACACCCTGGCTGATTCCTTTACCGGCGTACTGCTGGCCGAAATCATTCTCGGCGGTGCCTGGGCCTTCATCAGCGGTTCAGACAGCGCTCTGCTCTTTGAGACCCTGCGCACCCAAGGCCAGGAAGAACACTATGCCCGCTTCGATGGACGCATGACCGGCTGCGCCCAAACTGGCGAGGCCGCCGGTGCTCTGTTTGCCGGGGTCATGTATGCCGCCTGGCCTCTGCTGCCCTTTGTTGGTCAGATCGGCCTGTGGATTATCGGCCTCGGAATCTGCCTAACCCTGGTCGAGCCCGAGCCCGAAGCAGAAAGCGGCCCAGCGATCCATTCCCACCTGACCGAGGCTCTGCACACCTGTCGTTACGCCTTGCTGGAAAACCGCCATGTGCGGGCCACCATCCTGTTCGGCACCGGGCTCGGCATCGCATCTTTTTACGCGGTCTGGCTGATTCAACCTTACATGCAGCAGACCGGAGTACCCATCGCCTGGTTCGGACCGGTGTGGGCGGGGGCCAATCTGACCATTGCTCTCTGTTCGTTAATCAGTCAGCGCCTGCATTTCGCCTGGGGACACCGGGGCATGGCCGCTCTGTTTATTGCCCTTATCATAGTAGGCTATGCCGGATTGAGCTTCACTGCAGGGGTATGGGGGTTTCTCTTCTACTACCTGTTAACCGCCATGCGCGGCCTGCAGGGACCCATTATGCGCAACCATCTGCAGCGAGCCAGTCGCCGCAGCAACCGCGCCAGCATTCTGTCTTTGCACAGCTTGGCCTTTCGCATTTTGTTCGTCGTTACCGGCCCCCTGGTCGGCCTGTCCGCCGACCATCTCGGCTTGCGTCCAACCTTTGGGGTGCTGGCCATACTGTTCACCGCCGCCCTGCTACCCGGAGCCTGGTTGTTTCTGAGGACTTTGCCTGAAACAGCTGAATAGATAGAGATTTGAGATAAAAACTACGAACCCAGAGCAAAAAAAACAATTTTAACTTCGCCGGTCCCGGCCGGCCAGCCGGGATACTTTCTTTGCTAGTCCAAAGAAAAGACGGATTGGCTGTCGCCGGACTTCTGTTGCGAAGATTGTTAAATCGATGACCCTATGTTGCGCATTGACGAGAAGCCGCTTCATTGGCGACTCCCCTGTCATTGGAACAGCTTGCAGGCAGCCAACGTGAGAGGGTGCCGTAGCAGTGTTGCATATGCGTTATGGGTTTTAAACCCTACAGCATCTTCGATCTCCCTTGTGCAAGAGAGGTGGATCGAGAGTTTTAGCAACCTATTTTCGGAAGAGGGGCCACGCAAAGAAATTGCTCCCGCCGTGGAATGGCTCTAGGGTATTAGCCTTCTCCTTGCATGCGTGACAGTATGCTCCACGCAGTGGCAGCCATTTTTTGACTACTTTTTGTTGGCTCGGACAAAAAGCAGGACGTCTGGCGGGACGCGACCCGCCGGTTTTATTGACCCAACCCCCGAGACAACTGTTCGAGAAAAGAAGCTGCATCCATAACGATACCCAGGGACTGGCGGCTACCTCGATCGCGCAATTTAGTCACCACTCCCGGATTGATATCGACGCAGACCGTAAAGACCCTGGCCGGCAGCAGGTTGCCGGTAGCGATAGAGTGGAGAGTGGTTCCGATCATAAGAGCCAGGCCGACCCCGGCCAACTGCTTACGCATAGCCTCTTGCGCCGCCAGCACGTCGGTGATGACTTCTGGCAACGGGCCGTCATCCCGTATGGAACCGGCCAGAACAAAAGGCACCTGGTGGGTAACACAGGCCTGCATGATACCGCTACGAAGCAGACCGGAAACGACAGCCGCGTCGATGGATCCAGCCGCTCGAATAGCATTGATCGCCCACAGGTGATGAGCGTGTCCCGATCGACCTGCTCGGTCACCGCACACCGGAACCCCCAATGAAGTGCCGAACAGCGCCTGCTCGATATCGTGGGCGGCAAGAGCATTGCCGGCAAACAGAATATCGATCCAGCCCTGGCGAATCAACTCTGCGAGAATCGGTCCGGCACCGGTGTGAACAATGGCCGGCCCCCCGACCAGCAACACCTTTTTGCCTGCGTTTTTCATTTGACGTACCGCAGCGACTACCTGCTGCAGCAACGGCCCCTTGGGCTTTTCCGCCGAGACACCACTGCTCATGAATCGAAACCTGTGCTCCCCTGATTCGCGGGCTGGATAGCTGACCCGCACTCCCTGTTCACCGACCACGATCTGGTCGCCAGCCTTTACTGCGGTCATGGGCAGCGCCCTGACCCGGTTAAAGTCAGGAGCAACCACCAAGGCCAAATCCATCTCTTCTTCGGGCACGGCCAGCCACTGCTCCGCGATCAGTACCTCCGTCGGCAAATTGGTGGTGGCGTAGAAACGCTTCGGCAAAACCCCATCAGCCGGAGCCGGCTCAAGGCAGGCGGACAACGCCTTAACCGGCTCAGCCCCTAAAGCAGAAATTTGCTCCATAACTTCGGACAGCACTTTGATATTCGGTGCCGTGACCTGTAACAATGCTTCGCTGGAATCCTGCCTAGTGCGACCGACGGTAAACTTCACAATCTCGTACTCGGCTCCAAGACGACCTATGCCGTCGAGCACTCGGGACAGGATCTGGTCATCGATCAGGTGGCCACGCAGAACTACTTGCTGTTCCATAGGCTCTCCCTTAAAGGATATGGTCTGATGCTCCAATTATGATGGCATCGCAAAAAGTCCGCCCTAAGGCGTTACGGCGTTTTTTCAAGACCTCGACATACTAGACGTATGACTTCACCCCTGAAAAATCACTAGGCCTTGTAGGACAAAATCTTTATTTAGCCATCCTATAAGTTTTTTGCGACGCCATCAATTATAGAGCATCTGTCTCGAAGCGCCATGTCCGGCGACGGAAATCGACCTTTTGTCTGGCCTTAACCTGCCGGAATATATTATAAAAGAAAGAAACGATGCACTTCACCTCACTGGAAACTAGCATGCAGCCTTCTCTCAACCCCATCGCCCTGCTGGAAAAACATTATGCGCCAGGCAGCAAAAGTCACCACATTCTACTGCAACACAGCGAGCAGGTAGCCACCAAAGCCGTTGCGATTGCCATCAATCTGGCGCTCGGGACTGCCGCTGTGAGCTTTATCCGCGAAGCGGCCCTGCTACACGATATCGGCATATTATATACCGCCGTCCCCCAGCTCGGTTGCCAAGGGGATCTGCCCTATCTCTGCCACGGCATCAAGGGGCGAGAAATCCTAGAGGCCGAAGGTCTACCGCTCCACGCTCTGGTTTGCGAACGCCATATCGGCGTGGGTCTCAGCGCCAAAGAGATTCTACGCCAGCAACTGCCCTTGCCGGTGCGAAACATGCTGCCAATCAGTTTGGAGGAGCAGATCGTCACCTACGCCGACCTGTTTTTTTCCAAAAATCCGGCCAAGCTTGGTTTGGAGCGCAGTGCCGATAAAGTCCGCAAGTCCCTGACGCGACACGGCGAGGACAAAGTAGCAGTGTTCGACGAATGGCACGCACGGTTCGGTAGTTGAATTTATCATTGCCATATTTTTACTACAGTCAGCCATTAAAAGTTTTCTCTAAACTTGATAGTTGATGCACATAAACCAAATTAAAAAAGGCCGCCACCCAATCGGGAGACGGCCTTTTGACTACCTTATAATTACGTTCCCCTATCAGACTCGATAACCTTCCATTTCATCGAACTGCAACCCGCGATAAATTTCGTCTGCAGCAGGTGCGATCTTCTCCGCGAAGAGTTGAAAATACTCCTCGACACTCGGCATGCGACCAAGAATGCTGACCATAGCAGCCAACTCGGCTGAACCGAGATAGACCTGGGCTCCATTGCCCAAGCGGTTATCGAAATTACGGGTGGAAGTAGAAAAGACCTGCACTTTATCGGGGACCCGGGCCTGGTTGCCCATGCACAGGGAACAACCGGCTGGCTCGATGCGCCCACCGATGGTACTGAACAGGGTGAAGAGCCCTTCTTCCTTGAGTTGCTGCTGATCCATGCGAGTCGGCGGACAGAGCCAGGTGCGCACCGTACCGGAGTATTGCTGACCCCGCCAGAGGGCAGCGGCCGCACGAAACTGGCCGATATTAGACATGCAGGAACCGATGAATACGTCGTCGATAGCCTGGTCCGCCACAGCCGACAGTGGCCGAACATCGTCGGGATCGTTGGGACAGCAGACCAGCGGTTCCTCGATCTGAGCCAGATCGATTTCGATCACCGCGGCATATTCGGCATGACCATCAGCCCGCAGCAGCTGCGGCTTTTGTAGCCAAGCTTCGGCAGCATCGATGCGTTCCTGCAGGGTTTCTGCATCCTGGTAACCGTCAGCAATCAAGCTCTGCATCAGGGCGATATTAGAACGCAGGAAACTGGCTATGCTGGCTTCGGATAGGTCGATGCAGGTCGCCGCGGCGCTTCGTTCGGCGGCTGCACAGGTCAGCTCAAAGGCCTGTTCAACACTGAGGTCGGGTAGCCCTTCCAGCTCCAAAATGCGGCCGTTAAAAATGTTCTTCTTGTTCTTTTTCGGCACCGTCAGCAGCCCCTGCTGAATGGCGGCGTAGGGGATGGCATTGACCAGGTCGCGCAGGGTGATACCCGGTTTCAAAGCACCCTTAAAACGCACCAGCACCGACTCGGGCATATCGAGGGGCATAAAGCCCAAGGCTCCGGCAAAAGCCACCAACCCGGAACCGGCCGGAAAAGAGATGCCGAGGGGAAAGCGGGTATGGGAATCGCCTCCGGTGCCGACGGTGTCGGGCAGCAGCAAACGATTCAGCCAGCAATGGATAACCCCGTCACCGGGGCGTAGAGCCACCCCGCCCCTTTGGCTGATAAACTCAGGCAATTTACTGTGCATCAGCACATCGGACGGTTTGGGATAGGCTGCGGTATGGCAGAAGGACTGCATGAACAGAGGCGCCTGAAACTTGAGGCAGGCCAGTTCCTTGAGTTCGTCGGCAGTCATGGGACCGGTGGTGTCCTGGGAACCAACGGTGGTCATGCGCGGTTCACAGGCCGTACCGGGCAGCACTCCCGGCAGATCGCAGGCTTTGCCGACCAGTTTCTGCGCCAGAGTATAGCCTTGACCGTCTTTAGGCTGCGGGTTCCGCGCCACGGCAAACAATTCGCTTGGCTTCAATCCCAGAGCCTGGCGGGCGCGCTCGGTCAAGGCACGGCCGATGATCAGCGGGATACGACCGCCGGACCGGTATTCATCGACCAGAGTATCGGGACGCAAGGCAAAGGAAATAAGCACTGTACCGGCCCCATCGCGGATCTCCCCAGCGACGGTGTCGATGACCACCTCAGCGCCATGCTCCAAAGAACTGACGTCCAGCTCCAGCGGTAATGACCCCGAATCCTGGGCGGTATTAAAAAAGATCGGCGCAATGACGCCGCCAAGGATCACCCCGCCCCGCCGCTTGTTGGGCACCCCGGGAATGTCCTCGCCGATGTGCCACAGTAAACTGTTGCAGGCGGACTTGCGGGACGAGCCGGTGCCGACTACATCACCGGCAAAGGCCACCTGGTGACCCGCGGCACGCCAAGCGGCGATGGTCTCAATGCCGCCGGCAAAACGGGCACGACCCATGGCCAGGGCGTGCAATGGAATATCAGGTCGACTCCAGGCATCGCTGGCTGGGGAAAAATCGTCCGTGTTGATCTCACCCTCAACCTTGAAAATCTTGACCAGCAACTGTTGCGGCAGGGGCGGTCGACGTACAAACCAGTCGGCGGCAGCCCAGGATTCAACAACCTGCCGGGCCAGGGGATTGGTTTCAGCCTTAGCCAGCACCTGATCAAAAGCCTCGTAAACCAGAGTCAGGCCGGACAGAGCTGCAGCAGCCCTGGCCCCCAACTGGGGGTTATCAAGAGCGGCGACCAGAGGGGGAATATTGTAGCCTCCCATCATAGCCGCAAGCAGATCGATGGCAGCCTCGGCATCGAGAAGAGGTGAGCTGACTTCCTGCTGCAGAATCCGGCCGAGAAAATCCGCCTTGACCTGAGCGGCCTCATCCACCCCTGGCGGCACCCGCTCCGTCAGCAGGGTCAGTAACAACTCCTCTTGACCTGCTGGCGGATTGCAAAACAACTCGCACAAACCGGACACCTGATCAGCATTCAGCGGCAGCGGAGGAATCCCCTGTTGGTTGCGCTCGGTTTGGTGTTGCAGGTAGGCTTCCAACATCATAAAAATCCTTCTCTCAAAGGTTGTAAAAAGATCCCAAATACCCGGCAGCAACTCAGATCAAGCCGGTATTCTGTCGGGAAAACAAAACTAAAACAACGAGATAATACACCACAGAGCGCACCAAGAAGGCCGGCGAATCTGTTGTCCCTATTATCTGCCTTTCTCGGCGACCTGTGGTAAGTACTTTGCCACTCCTTGTCGTTGGAGGGGGACCAAGGTTCATGGCAGGTTTTCAGTCAATCTATTTAAACATTAAAGTACCTTCCGTCCAATAGGTCAAGCGGGTGGCGACACTAACAAAAAAAAGCCCGCTCCTGAATCGGGAGCGGGCTTTTCGATTTAACTCTGCAATGCTGCGGCAAATAGCCGACTAATTGGGGTACTGCTGCTGTTGCTGGGGAGTAATAGTGATAGCCACCCGGCGGTTCAACTGCCGACCGCTTTCAGTAACATTGCTGGCAATGGGCTTAGTCTCGCCGAAACCGATGGTGGTCAGACGCATGGCCGACACCCCATATCCGGCCAACATATTCTTAACCGCCATTGCCCGCTGCTCAGAAAGCTTTTGGTTATAGGCTTCACTGCCGGTACTATCCGTATGGCCGGCAACCTGGATGTTAGTCTGAGGATAGTTGTTGAGCACCTGAGATACTCGCTGCAGTTCATCGTAGCCACCGGGCTTCAGAG
>MAXT01000265.1 GCA_001751225.1 Desulfuromonadales bacterium C00003107
GGTATTGCCGAAGCATTTTACGGCGAGGTACCTGCCAGGATAGCGGAGCAGGTTTGGAGCCGCCTCGATGATCCGCTGGCGAAGGTGGTCAGACGGTTCTATTTAGCTCTGGCAAAAGGATAAAACAATATAGTGCGGGGCAAGAATTATCCTTCTTCGAAGGGCAGAATAGATTGTTCGCCAAAAAATGGGATGGCCCGAAGGCCATCCCTTAATCGCAATACGGGGGCTGTTAATTCGAAAGATTATTCGAACTGGCTGGCATAGACGGCGTCGTTATAGAGGCCTTCGCTATATTGTTGCTTGCCGTAGGAGCGGATGATCTGCTGACCCTCCTCGGAGGCGACAAAATCGATGAATTGGGCAGCGATATCGGCACCGGGGGTGGCGCCAGCGGGCTGGCACAGGGCGTGATAGGTGTTGACGATGAATTTGTCGCCACGAAAAAGTATCTTCAGGTTCTGCAGGTCGGCCCGGCCGGCAACCCAGGTGCTGCTGTCGGTCATGAAGTAGCCCTGTTCGTGGTCAGCCCGCTTGAGAGTAGCCATCATGAAGTCGCCGGTGACCAGATACCAGTCCCCCTGCGGAGTCACATCGGCCATCTTCCAGAGTGCCAGTTCCTTTTTATGGGTACCGGAATTGTCACCGCGGGAAAAGAACTTGCTTTGGGCTTTTGCGATGCGGGCGTAGGCGTTGGCGGCGCTGCTAGCTTTTGAGAGGCCGGCCGGATCAGCAGCAGGGCCGACAATATAAAACTCGTTGGAACCGAGCAGCGAACGCTTGATGGCCCAGCCTTCTGCCATCGCCGTCTTTTCTGCCGACGGGGCATGCACCATGACCACATCCACGTTCTTGGCCTTGAGCAGAGCCAGAGATTTTCCGGAGCCGGCCTTGACCCAGTGCATGGTAGCCTGGTGCTGATCGGTAAAAACCATCGCTAGTTCTTTTAACAGCCCCAGTTCGCCGGGGCTGCCGGTGGCCAGGGTGAACTGGGTGGAACCGTTGCCGTAGGTTGCGGCTACCTTTGGCTGTGCAAGGGCCGGCATGGCCGCTAACAGCAGCATCAGTAATGAACAGAGAGAAACATATTTTTTCATGATAACCTCCTGTGACCTGGCCTGGCCAGGTGCGCAATAAATGTCGGCAGCATCACTGTGCTAATATAAACAGCGATGGACTGAAAAAAACCTGCTAGCCACGATGGCTAACTGGGATTGGCGGCGTAGTGTCTGATCGTATCGGTTGTGTATAGTTTTATACAACGGTGGCCGGTCCGTTGGCAAGCCTGGGTTGGGGCAACTGAACCGGTTAATTTGGCAGCCCCGCGGAGGCTTTGGCGCATAAAAAGGCCCCCATCGAATGATGGGGGCTTAGATATTCTGCATGACGAAAGGTCAGTGCTTCGGACCACGCTTCAGTTGAATAAGATCGGCGCCCAACTCTTCGGCGATCTGCTTCAACTCACTCATACGCATGTGCTTGCCGTATACTTTGAGGTTGACATCAGCAACGGCCCCGATGAGGTAACGCGGGTTTTTTGAGCCGTCTACAAACTTCTTACGTTCCCGATAAAAAATCTTCCATGCCATGGTGTCCTTCTACTGCTTAGGTGTACCGCTCTGAATAGCGGTAGATTCAATTACCGCTAAATTATAACACCAGAAATCAACAGGAAATCAACTGGCGGAGGTTCAGACCGCGTTTTTCCGTGGCATTGCAATGTGGCGGGATAAAGTCGTATGATTAGAAAAAAGGTATTCAGCAGTTTGATTAGTTAGCCGCGCCCTCATGTTCTGGCGCCTGCATCAGCAAGGAGCTCCTTTTGCCTCAACCCGATTATTTGCAGCTTCTCGATCATCTCTATGATGGCCTTTATTTCGTCGACCCTCAGCGAAAAATAACTTTTTGGAATCGTACGGCGGAGCAAATTACCGGTTTTACCGCCGAAGAAGTGATCGGCAGCCACTGCTACGATAATATCCTTAACCATGTCGATGCTGAAGGTAACTCCCTTTGTGAAAATGGTTGTCCTTTATCCAAAGCGATGGAAGCCGATACCAACATCGAGTCGGAGGTCTATCTGCGCCATAAAGATGGGCACAGGGTGCCCGTGGCCGTGCGTATTCGTCCTTTACCCGGGGCCGATGGCCAGGTCATGGGTGGGATTGAACTGTTTCAGGACCTCAGCGAAAAGACCGGTGTTCTTCTGCAGTTGGAGGAATTACGGCAATTGGCTTTGGTTGATGGTCTGACCGGATTGGCCAATCGCAATTATTTTGAGCGGGAGATCGAGGCCCATCTGCAGGAGCAGGCTCGTTACGGCTGGCCTTTTGGCTTGTTGTTTGTTGATATCGATAATTTTAAGCAGATCAATGACACTTATGGCCATGAGGTCGGTGACCGAGTGTTGCAGATGGTGGCCAGAAACCTCAAACATATCTGCCGGCCCTTTGATGTGTTTGGTCGCTGGGGTGGTGAAGAATTTATCGGACTGGTGCGCAATATTCAAGGCCCGGAGATGAAGTCTATTGCAGAGCGGCTACGCATGTTGATTGAAAACTCTCAGCTGCAACATGGGGATGGTTTCGTGGGCGTTACGGTTTCCGTTGGCGCGACCCTGGCGCGAGTCGGAGATACTTTGTCTTGTCTGGTCAGACGGGCCGATGAGCTTATGTACCGAAGTAAAAACAAGGGGAAGAACTGTCTGACTACAGATTTTTAAAAGTTTTCCCAGCCAAACTGTCATTACAAAAGCCCCGCCGAAATTAACCGGCGGGGCTTTTGTAATCTGGTGCTCTGGCAAAACAGCGGGTCAGCAGAGAATTACGCAGTTGCGGCCCTTCTCTTTGGCCCGATACATAGCCTGATCGGCGCGTTTTATCAGTGCTTCAATGGAATCATCTCTATGATCAAGCAGGGCGACCCCGATACTGATGGTAATAGAAAGAGTCTTGCTGATCTGCGGTAGAGGCATGGACTCAATGGCCGTCCGCAATCGTTCTGCGGTAAGCAATGCGTCTTGCTGGCTGGTTTGTACCAGCAGCGCGGCGAATTCTTCGCCGCCGAAGCGGGCAAAGAGGTCGGTTTCTCGCAGAACCTTCTGGGCTTTTTCCGTCAGGTCCTTCAGCACCTCATCGCCGGCATCGTGGCCATAAGTGTCGTTAACCTGCTTAAAATGGTCGATGTCGAGCAGCAGCAGGCAGAGGGGGGCTCCGTAACGGATACTACGGGCCAGTTCTTCCTTGCCGCGGTTCATGAAATAACGGCGGTTTTTGGCACCGGTCAGGGAGTCGGTTATGGCCAGATTGCGCAACTTGTTTTCCATGCGTTTGCGCTCAGAGATATCGCGGCAGATGCTCAGAATGGCCGGCAGACCATCGTATTCGATGCGCCGGGAGTTGGTCCAGACCAGCAGTTCGTGGTTGTCTTTGCTAAGATGGTGGGCCTCAAAGGAGGCCTGGCCGTCTCGGTCGATCTTTTTCAGTAATTTTGGCGAGCTGACGGCCGTTTGAGTCACTTTAAGCTGTCCCGGTGACATGCGCAGCAGCTCCTCGCGGTTGTAGCCGAGGCGCTCACAAGCTAGCCGGTTGACATCCAGCAGCCGCCCGGAATAGTCGTGGATGAACACTGCGTCGCCGGCCGAGTCGAAAAACGTCCGGTATTTGCGGACCGATGACTTCAAAGCTTCCTGCAATAGTTTGCTGTCGGTGATATCCCGGGCGATGGCAAAGATTTCCTGCCGGTCTCTATCGGCGGAAGAATTCCACGAAAACCAGCGATAGCGACCGTCCTTGCAACGTAGGCGGTTTTCCGAGCCGGAGGTCTGTTGTCCCAGCAGTAAGCGTTCCTCCGTTTCGATGGCGTTGGTACGATCGTCCGGGTGGACCAGATCCAACCACGGTTTACCTTGCAGCTCCGAAATATCCCAGCCGAGGGTGCGAGTCCAAGAAGGGTTGAGATCCTTGATACAGCCGTCAAAGCCGATCACACACATCAGATCAAAAGAGGCTTCGAAGATCCGCTGGCGATCGTCCATGGCCAACCTGGCTTCGGTAACGTCTCGAATGCTGGCTGCGACGTGGCCGATATAGCCCTCTTTTTCATGAACCGGATGGAAAGTCATGGCGCACAGCCGGCGGCCCGTTACGGGAAAGGTGACCCAGCGTTCGTAACGAACGGTTTCTCCATTGAAGGCCCGAATTAAATGGGGCTTGATGGAGCGATCAAAGTTTTCTGAGCCCAGCAAATCAGCGATCTTCTTACCTATAATGTCCTGTCGGTCTTTACCAAAGGAACGCAGATAACTATCGTTGACCGTACGGTAGATATAATCATGGTCAACCAGAGCCACCAGATCGGGCGTCGAGGAAACGATTCCTTTGTAGTGCTCCAGATCCTTATTGGCTTGTTGCAGAGCCTGGGTCCGTTCTTCAACCCTGGCTTCCAGCGCATGGTTTGCTTGGTGCAGGGCAACCTCCGCCCTTTTCCGTTTGATGATGTTCCACATGCCCTCCATGACCAGCGAGAGTTGCTGCACATCCTCCTCGGTGTAGGCCGAGCCTTTGTTTCCGACACCGGCCAGCAGGACAATCCGACCGTCATCGAAAAGCGGCAGGTTCATATGGCACTGCAGGGCCACATGGCCCTTGGGCAGTTCTTTTCGCCGGGGGTTGGTGGGATAGGCGTTGGTGATGATCGGCCGGCGCCGGCGCACCGCTTCCCCCCACAGGCCGGTTTCCGCCACCTTGTAGGATTCGGGAGGGTTGTCCACCCGGCACTGGTCCATGACGCTTCGGGACCAGGCGCGCAGAGATAATACCGTTTCGTCTTCGTTGACAAAAAAGATATAGCCGATGCTGCTGCCGGTAGTCTGTATCCCCGCCTCTAAGGCGAAGTTGAGAATTTTTTCCTCCGGGTCGTAGAGCATCTGGGTCAGATCGCGAAGCGTTTCGAAACGGCGTTGGTTGAGTTCGATTTCCTGCCGCGCCTGTTCCAGTTCGACGTCTCTGTCCGGTGGGTTCTGATCAACGTGATGGTCGTCTGAGCCCTGTCCGTCCTGCAATTGCTGCTTAAGGGAGGACAGTTGTTTGTGGGCTGCAGCCAATTCCGTTACAAGTTGCGACCGAGTCTTTTCAACATCAGTTGCCATGGAAGTCCTTATGGTGTGAATTTCTTGCAACTCGATAGGGAAATTCTAAACACGGCTTTAGCAGACATAATGTGCCGATCCGGTTGGCGACAATTGTCGATACCTATTGTAACGACAATACGTTGCGGCCCAAAAAAAATATAACAACGGTAACATATGACGATTCATAGTGCCATATTTGTTGTTGTCACGGGACCGGGGGCATTATCCCGTGCGAAAATATTCCCATTTAAATGGTTTGGCTTGGCTAATGTTGCGCCTATTTCGCTGACTGCGTCGTTAGTTGTTCCACATAAAGCCCTGAAAAAATAGCCAGGACTAATTAAGAAGGCAAAAATGGCCCCGAAAACAGTTGATTTCATTAGGCGTGTGCCATTTTTCATCAACAGGGCCCCCTGAAGGCCGAAATTGCAGCTTAATATGTTTATGCTAATTTCTAATCTGGAGGGAGAAGCTAAAAATCCCCCCCCCCTTATTTATTAGGGTCGCTAAAATAGCCTATACCTCGTTTTGCTAACCCGCAGATTGCTGTTGCATGGGGTTCATCTGGTTTTGTTCCGGAGTCTCAGCGGGCAGAAGTCGCTGCAATTTAAATCATGGGACGGCCAGATTAAGGGAACGTGGGAGTGGTGTTGTCCGACTGCGGGGCAAGCAAGCAAGCAAGGTCACACATAGTGGTTTGCTGAGGCCAGGAGGGCGGCAATTGATTGAGCAGAGACGGGTTTGCTAAACAGGTAACCCTGCATTTCATCGCAGTGGTGCTCGGTTAAAAAATCCCGCTGTAGGGGCGTTTCAACCCCTTCGGCCACCACCCGCAGGCCCAGACCTTGAGCCATGGCGAGGATGGTGCTGACGATGGCTGTATCGTTTTCGTCCACCATCAGGCCATCGACAAAGGAACGGTCGATCTTTATTTCGTCGATGGGAAAGCGCTTGAGGTAACTCAAGGAGGAGTAACCGGTTCCGAAGTCGTCCAGGGAGATTCGCAGTCCTAACTCTT
>MAXT01000266.1 GCA_001751225.1 Desulfuromonadales bacterium C00003107
GTTTCTTAACCGCACAGTTTGAAAAATTTTATTATCTACAGAACGACAAAGTCAGCCGCCGCTAACCAGGCGGGACGCTGAACTACAAAATAGCGCTCACCGATATGCGGGGCAGAGCATTCCAAAATTAACGGACGCGGTCAGCGGTCTGCTGAAGTGACTGGTTGGCCACACCCACACCTGAAAAGTTGTCCTTATCTTTGGCATTGACATGTTTGGCGGGTTTTGCCGGCAGTGACACAAACCGCAGATCGCTCTTTGCCTCTTGTGTTTTTAGATCCTTGTATATTTCCAGTAAATTGTATTTGAACTGCTTCGCATACCTATCTCGAACCCCGCGGATTTCCTCAACAATAGTGTCTTGCAACATTACTTTATTCCTCCATAAGTTCTTCGGGAGTACAAATGGCAGGAGGCTCATAACCACTGGACCGACAAACGTGGTCAATTTTAGTTCGCATAGATGCATTGGCAATATGGGAACAATTCCAAGTCAACAAATAATCCATTCCGTTTACGACTGCGATGGCAATATGAAGCGCATCCACCGCTGCTTTCTCTGGTATTGGTCCTTGGTCGACTAACTTTTGAGCGAGTTCTATAGCTTCTTTGGTAACCTCCAAGACCCGAATATCTTCCAAAACCTTCAGTCGCTTGACAGCCACCTGTGAGTCTCCACCGCTTACTTCCTGTACAACTACCTGAGAAATGAACAGGTCGAATCGGTTACGTTTTTGCCACCACTCCCGCGTTATTTGTTGGTGAGCAGCTATTACGAGGTCACGGCTCAACCAAGAGGTAAGATAACTCGGAATGGTGGTTTCGAGGTAGACTTTGTGCTTCATATTCAAAGCCTATATATTGAAGAAGAAAGTGTCAATACCCGATGAATGCAGCGCCGCGATTCTCGGCGGCGTAGCCGCTGAGAACGTTAAACTCAGCCGCCGCCAGGAAAGCGGTGCGGTTGGCGAAGACTATTGTGAAGACTAAAACGTTACAAAAATCGATCGCGCCCCTTGCGGTCGGCTGCAGTTCCTGGTTCGGCGATTAT
Source organism: Desulfuromonadales bacterium C00003107 (assembly GCA_001751225.1). Taxonomy (GTDB): domain Bacteria; phylum Desulfobacterota; class Desulfuromonadia; order Desulfuromonadales; family Syntrophotaleaceae; genus Syntrophotalea_A. The sequence goes on from MAXT01000266.1 coordinate 1,052, forward strand.
TGCCGTTTGATTCATTGAAAGCGAGGAATTAAATAAATTCGTCCCCTTTTTTTCCTTTCATCAAAGCATTTACTTACACGTTTCAGGGGTTAAACAATGTGTCGTCAAGGGAAGCGTCTACTATAAGGTTACGCAGGAATACGATTTCCTTTTCTCCTTCGGAGAAGAGCTTAACTACCTTGATGGGCAAGCGAAGTTCAGGATGAATCCATAAAAGATAAGTTATCATGGTACTCTCTACACGAAGTCGCGGACAGACAAGATTCTCCAGAGTTTCTGGCGGCAGGGGGGTAACGGAACCTTCACGAGCGCACACCACTATGGACCGGATCAAAGCACCGATGTCGGACTGGTCCACGGTATGGCCTTTTGAATCGGTGATCAATCGGTTTCCAGGATCAAGGTTGAATTTGAAAAACCATTTTGAAAAGGGACGAAGGGTCACCTTGTTTTTGATGGGATTGAAAATAAGCATTGCCCCCTTATGGGGCCGGATAAAATCCATCCGGATAAACCCCGGTTTTTTGTAGGTGTAAAAAATTTTACTGCGCTCACCTTCCCCTTCCGAATCAAGAAGGGTGGTGTAGTTCGTCAAAGCATTGAATTTGTCAGTCATCTCAGAAAGGAGAGGATCATCTGCTCCCCACACGGGAACGGCAATGGACAAGCATATCCAGATCAGAAGAGCCGTTGAGAGTTGGCGGATCATGCGGCAGCCGCCCCCCTTGCGAGGTGCTTAGTAAAGCCATACATACCCTTTTTCATGATCCGGTTGTGGTTTTTGGTAAAGTAGCCCTTTAAAAATGGAGAGAAAAGACTCATCCAGGTTTTGTTGGTTCGCACATCAAGAGAAAAATAACCTCGGGTTCCCCACCGGCTCTCCTTGATACGATAAGTGCAGACCCCTTCGATATCCCCATGAATGTCGGCGATGATCAAGGCGTGGCTACTGGACTCCCGGATTACGGCATTGATCTCAAGCCGGTAGTGCAACGGACTTTCCCACCCAGTTTTGTAATGTTTGCCCTCCATGCCCACGGGTAGTTTGTCGGCAGAATATGAGAATTCCAATCCTTTCCACCAAATGGGCCAAACCTCCACATTAACAATACTGTCCCATACCTTTTCAACAGGGGCTTCCACCACCCATTCGTCCTCAAAGCGATAGCTCCGCCACCGATCCAGCCATGAATACAACACGCCCACCTGCCTTATTTCAATATCCAATGCACTTCCCATGATAGTCACGGAGAACACGTATTAACACGGCAACAAAAATAAGAGGATTAAAATAAGTGGGTAGGCTTACGTTGTTTCCTTGTTTGTTGGGGCCATTATCATATTCTGAAAATGCTACATCGCAAGCCTGCCCCCCTCACCTTGCCAACTTTAAGTTCAATTATAAGCTTTTGGGAGTATTTATCTTTAAATAAGATAACGCCTAATTTTCCACCAACTGATATTTGTCCCCCAATAATTTTGAGGCCTTCTTCCATAAAATCGGGATATTCGCAAATTATGTCTTCAATTATTTCTCGTTCATAATGCCATCCAAGATGCCAAACAGACTAACGTTATTATTCTTCCGAACTAAGAGCGTTTTATCATTCGTCCAACATTTACGTATAAGGCAATTTTGCCTGATATCCTGATATTGAACAGACAAACAGGCAATTTTGCCTGTTTTCAATATTTAATATAGTATATTTTTTCTGATCATAAAAAAACGATAGAATAGGAAGAAAGCTATGTCAAATAAGATTCTTGATAATATGCGTGATGTGATGCGGCGGCGACACTATTCGATTCGTACTGAGCGAAGCTACTGCGGATGGGTGAAGCGCTTTATCCTTCATTTCAACATGAAGCCGCGCGATGACCTGAGGAGAGAAGAAGATCGAAACCTATCTGAGTTCTATACCACGAGAGCGAATACTTTCACCGGGTCAACGGTGGATTTGATACGGTCGATTCGGGCTTGGGAGAGCATGATTTCTCCATTACTGAG
>MAXT01000267.1 GCA_001751225.1 Desulfuromonadales bacterium C00003107
TAGCAACCCCGGTCATCGACAGGATCGATCTGATTTTATTGTGGGCAATTGTTCGTGTTGCAAGCATCAGTTCTCCATTCTAACTATGTCGAGCCTCTTGCAGGTCATGGCTGGAAATATTCCTGAGAGCACACCTGCAACCACTGCCACGCCAATTCCTGCAATCAAGAGCAGTGGCGGCATCACCATTGGGATGCGAGTTTCGTATAGATAGTATCCGATCTCACTCAAAAGCACCCTGCCATACATACTCAAGAACGCTCCGAGGATTCCCCCGGCAAGCGACAACAGGATTGACTCACAGAGCACGATTTTGATGATCGTTGCATCTGAGATACCAATCGCCCTCATCACTGCAAACTCCCCCTGCTTCTCAGCAACTGACATGATCATCGTGGTTGATATAAACAGGATGCAGATGAGTATCGATACACTGACCACGGCAAGGGTTGTGGCAAGTATTTTTTCGTCGCTGCATATAGTATGCGCTGTTGATTCGGTATTGGACAGTACGGTTGCATCCGGATAAACCGATTTCAGGAAATCCTTGGTGCCACCGCTCACAATGATCTGGTTTGCCCGATCCCCATCCTTATTTCCCGTAATCTCCTGTAGTTCTGAGAGATGAAGGACAATGACCGGGCTCAGGGAATATTCTGGTATTGCGATCACGTTGACGATGTTAAATGGTTGTAAAGAGGTCTGTGATTCGCCCGCGTAGATCACATCCCCTGTCCGGACGCCCAGTAATCTGGCTGTCTTTTCATTGACCACTGCCTCATGAGTATCACCCGGATCACCTGATGTGAACCCTTCCGATGAGACCGGAGCAACATCGATGCTTCCTGGTATCACCCCGATCCCGATGATAACCTTTGGCTCGCCGCCACCCACACTGTCTGATGCATATACAACCTTGTTCAGAATCGGGCTTGCACCGTTGACATCGGGATGCTTGATGATTGTTTCGATCTTCCGGTGGACTCTTCCAAGCATCGTCTGCTCCGAGTTTGTTATCGGATCGGTGACGCCTGAGCCATAAGGAATGATCCAGAAGTCCACTTCCTGCGCATACATCGCAGATGAGCCGGCTTTCAAACCAAGTCCTGTTGAAGTCATCAGTATCGTCATTGCAACAGCTACGGCGATCGCGAATAAGGTGAATACCGTTCTCGACCGCCTCCTGCCAAGATTCAGCAGTGCGATCTTAGTAGAGTGCATCTACGATCCCACCATCCCGAAGTTCGATGATCCGTTCTGCCCTGTGCGCAATCTCCTGATCATGGCTCACCACAACAATCGTTTTGTTGTACTCCTGATTGATGTCTACCAGCAGATCTACAATACCGCTTCCGGTGCGGGTATCAAGCTCGCCTGTTGGTTCATCCGCAAGAATGATCGGAGGATCATTTGCAAGCGCACGCGCTATTGCAACACGCTGCTGCTCTCCGCCGCTCAACTGATGTGGGCGATGCCTCTTGCGATCGATGAGCCCAACTGCCGATAATAGGTCATGGACTCTATCCTGCCGCTCATTTCTGCGTAACTTTGCTTCCTTCATCGGAAGTTCGATGTTCTCATACGCGGTCAGTGTCGGAAGAAGGTAGAAGTGCTGGAATACGAATCCGATTTTGTGTAATCGAAGTTTTGAAAGCGCACGCTGGCTCATCTTACCTGTATCACGTCCATCGATGATTATAGAGCCAGTGGTTGGCTGTTCGATGCAGCCAATGATGTGGAGAAGCGTTGATTTGCCAGAGCCTGAAGGACCGGTTATCGCAGCGAACTCGCCGCGTGCTATGGAAAGATCGACCTCCTTGAGCGCATGGATATGAGTTTCACCCAAATTGTATATCTTGGATAATTTTATCGCTTCTATCAACTCGTTCACCAGGGGGTATTTTGGTTTATGGTTTTACGATGATGAGCATATAAGACATGCTATTTCTCATGCCTTTTTCTTTTGAGATATGCGGTCACCAGCAAGAGCACGGCTGCAAGTAATCCATACACCTTCCACGGCGGTTGGGCTGTCGCAGCAGAAGTGGATGCCAGAGGTGCTGCTTCTGAAGGTACCACGTCCACGGTTCCATAACTTGCCGCTCCGATTATTTCCGGGCGTCCGAGGATTATCCGGTCGGTTGTCACTGTGCAGTATAACGAAAAAGAGCCAGATGCGATCACCGGTATCTTGATGCTGGCTTCGTATTTACCGGTACCAATCGGAGTTGCAACCCCCTCGAATGATGTGCTTCCCTGCGAGAGCACGACTTTTACGGTTTCGTTCACGGTCACAGGGACGCCGTCTCTGTTGATATCGACCACAACATGGAGCGTCTCACCTGATTCTATCCGGGCTCTACTTGATATTGAAAGATCATATTCAGGTATCACCACTTGTTTCACCGCCAGAACCTGCCCCTGGTACAGTATTGTCAGTGCATAAGTCCCTGGTGTTTTAGCCGTGCTGGCAGGTACGGTCAGTGTTTCGTGACCCTCCGTATAATAGATTATCTGACTCCATACAGGCTTTTTATCTTTATCGATAAGTGATATGTAAGAACTCTTTATTCCTGAGACACCAACGCTAACATTGATGCTCTGGTCTATTCGATAGATTCCGATGTCCGTGGTTTCATAAGTCCAGCCATCGTGGACGATGGTTCGATCAGGCGTGTCGATGACGCTATCAAGCGTTATGGTGGCAGTGGCTGCAAGTGCACAGGGGATGCATGATATGATGATCAGGATCAGGAAGATTGCTTTATTCATGTACTAAAAATAAAATTTACTTCCGTTTTCTTTTCATGACTGCGAAAAGGATGGCAAGCATGCCGCCCGCTGCCATCATGTCGGTTCCATTTAGCCCAGGGACTGATGAGGGAGTTGATGCTGGTGGTGTGTCTGTGGTTTTATTCACGCTGACATTGGTTGTGGTGTCTGGTGTTGTAGTGGTGGTGGGGGTTG
>MAXT01000268.1 GCA_001751225.1 Desulfuromonadales bacterium C00003107
GATGCCACTGACTGTCATTATAAGCCTCGCCTGTCGGTGTCCTTACTGTAGTGAAATTTCCACCAGGCGTATCTGACAGCGCGAACTCAAGCCGTGCGTCATCCCATATAAAAAGTACCCATCCCGGACCTCCTGTGTCGCTGTATCCATCATACGATTTCTGGATAAATGTCCCTGTCCCGCTCGTGTTGAACCAAAGAGATATGGTGAAATTCCCTGTTCCGAAGTTGAGCGAGTCGCGGTCGGGCACCTCCACATACTCAGCATTCGAGGCATCGAAATGCCCCTCCCTGCCGAGATTCGTTACACCTGTGTTCTCTTGCGTATCCACACCGTTCCGTGGAGTGCCCCAGTTGTTATTCGTAGATGAGTCTTCAGCCGCGTTATCTGCGTGGTACAGGAGCCTGCTGCCTGCGCCATAGTTGTTTGTGACATCGTAACTGGCGATCAGGTCAAGTACCTCCCCTTTCGTGCTGTTCGAGTAGATGTAAACCATTGCAGTGGTGTTGTTTGCCGCAACATACGCAAGCGTTGAGTTTCCATCCCCCCACCAGTGCATATTCCCGACATCAACCTGCGTGACATTCAGCATACTTGAGTTCCTTGAGTAGTAATGCGTGTGACCGCAGAAATACGCCTCAACAGAGTATTTATCAAACATCGCCCACAGAGCATCCCTATCGCTTGTAAACTGGTCTAACGAATCGCCTATATGAGCGTTCTCCGGATATGCTGGCTCATGACCGACCGTGAATATCTTCTTACCCTTATCCAGCAGGGCTAACTTTGCATCAAGCCAGTTATACAGACCGCTACCTACCGGGATGTTTCCATGAGCATACTCCCTGTATTCGTCCAATACGACGAGGTACAGTTTATCGTATTCAACGATGTAGGATGTGTTCAAACTGTCATTGTAGTAATAGATGACATTGGCTCGTGTTGTATTCAGGTTAGAGATGTTTGTTTCATCGCCCACGTCCATCTCGTGATTCCCGACACACCAATAAGTCTGTAGTCCCGAAAGTTCGACATCGGTGTATCCCTTATTCACCAGAACATACTCCATATCTCCGGGCAGCACCATGAAATCGAACTGTGTTTTATCAGGTTTGATGAACTGTAGCGTCTTATTGAAAGAACTGTAATCGGTCCGGCTGTCGGCACCGACCACAAAGCAGTCGCAATCAGCAGGGCAGGTGAAAGAGGGCACTGTACCTACTGTTATCGTCATCGTGTAGTTATCGGTGCTGCCGTAGCCGTCAGAGACGCCGAAGTCCACGTAATAAGTCCCTGCCACCGATGTCCAGTTCCCTTGACCTGTTGATGTGGAAAAGTCGGTGAACAGGTCTGTCCGGTTGCATGAGAAGGTCGGAGTGTCTGAATCGGCATCAGTAGCATCGTAATCCACGTAGACGTTGTTTCCTGCATCGCCGCTCCAGTCAGAGGTATTCGTGATCGTGATCGGGTTATTCGGTATCTGCGTGTTCTGGCTGATGCTGCCTGCTGATAGGTTGCCTGCACCTGAACTGTTGAATGCGTAGACGGTTACGTTGCCCCATCCATGCGGCGAGAGATCCGTATTATTCCAGAAGGTGTTTGTGGTTGTGTTGTGCCATGTCTGATTCACGCTCACGTTGTATGAGTCGGTGACGACTCCATAACCCGGCTGCCATGTGTGATTCACCCAGAAGTTGCCTGTGGTGTTCGCGAGGTTTGTGGGGTCGGGTGGGGTAGTATCACCACTGGGGGGTGCGAATTCGTTGTAGTGATCCAGAATCTCGGCTGCCGAGAGCGAGCGGTTGTAGATCGCTATTTCATCGAGCGTGCCGTTGAAATGTCTGTCCCCAATCGTTCGTCTACCAAGATTCACATTGGAATTGTTGACTGGTATTTCCGAACTATAACTGGTAGCATTTTCGAGTTCGCCGTCAACATACATGAGGAGATGCGTTCCGTTATACACCCCGACCACATGATACCAGACACCTTTCTGGACAGTCGTGGTGCTTGCTACATACTGCCAACTGACTGCGAACTCAAAATGGGAGTTCCCATTACTATGCTGCAATCTCCATTCGTTATCCCCGTCTTTATTGATGATGGCAGCCCAATTGTTACCACTCCCGGGGTTCATACCCCATTTAACCCATGCCTCCAGTGCCATCTCCTTCCCAGTTAGGTTTAATGAGCCGCTGTTCGGGATGAAGATATGGTCATCGGTACCGTCTAGCTTGAATGCTGCATTGTGTATTCCATCCGCATAACGTCCGCCTTCAAGCGTCCCGTTGTTACCGTTGCCTGACGAGTCCTGAACGACCCAGGTATCCTCGTTCATGTGCCAGACCGAGACCAGACCGTCTTCGCTGCCTGTGTGCTGGTATCCGTTGCCGGAATTGTACAGCGCAGCCGCTTCTGTCGCATTCAGCGTCCTGTCGTATATTGCAACCTCATTCAGATCGCCATCAAACGGTCTATCAGGTCCTGCCCCCTTATCGTAGTTTGCACCGATCCAGAGATCATAATCACAGGACACACTGCCATTCCGGGCACCCAGATCATCATTTTCAAGATGTACCCCGTCCACATACCACCCGACCTGATTCGTGCCCCTGCCGACTGAGATGACTACATGATGCCACTGACTGTCATTATAAGCCTCGCCTGTCGGTGTCCTTACTGTAGTGAA
>MAXT01000269.1 GCA_001751225.1 Desulfuromonadales bacterium C00003107
CCCCCGGCGACAGCAAATTATTTATCCTTCGAGCTATAAACTCCTTTATTGGAGCAATAGGGGGAGACCGTGCCGTGGGCAATCGAACATCAACTACCACAACCATCGCGCTTCTGTGTGCGCTTCTGATCGGAATCACAAACATCTATGTATCGTCGATATATTGGGGAACAACCGGGTTTGCCACGATATTCGTGCTGATGCTGCTGACAGCACTGGCTGTTCCGGTTATCTACACGCTTCCGAGCCATGCAATCAAGTTTGCCACATACATCTTCCTCGGGTTTTCCACATACTGGGCTGTTGGCGCTGCAACGAACCTCGCGCAGACTGGGGACATCTTCGACTCATTCCAGTTCCTCCCGGTAACGATCTTTGCGATGGCGAACGCGATCGTTGTCTTGATCGCAATCGTGGACTCGCCGAAATATGGTTACGGGTTTTCCGGGATGGGGTTCGCCATAATTGTATATAACATCATGGAGACGCAAAATCTGGACTATGTCGGCGGAAAACCGGATATTCTGCTGCTTGCGCTCGTCCTCTCTTCGCTGATCCCGCTTCTGTGGTGTTATCTGCTCGCAGGAACTGCACGAAACCTCAGGTTCTCTGCGACCAAGCGATTCTCCGCGACGGTTACGACCGGGATTCTGACGCTTTCGATATTTATCATGCTTGTTGCGGCTATTGCGATCAGCCAGCTCCCGATTATCGACGAATTAAACAAAGTATACGTCTTCCTCTCGATGACTCGCGGAGATCTTCTGAGACTCAGCTGGTACTACCTCCTTGCAAACACGGTCTTTGTCATGGTTGCATTCTTTGCAAACCACCTGGTGCTGAATGCGTTCGACATCGAAAAGGAGATCACGAAGGCTGGCGAGGTCATCTATCGCAGACCGGTCGCAGAGGCGAGAGAAGAAGTTGACGAAGAAGAGGAAAACCCATACAGACCACTCATAAATGAGATGAAGGGATTTCAGTCGGATTTCAAGAAGGGGGAGTTGAATCGATTGACATGTGTACAAGCACTCGGCAAATTCAGAAATGAACTGGAGTTACTCGTATCAAAGTACGAATATGGATCGAAAGACGATGCAGAGGAGATTCTGCAGCAGATAGAGGTGAACGTGGAGTTTACATTCAGATAAATGCTCTCAACAAACGAGTATCTCAAGATTCTTGAGACCTGCAAGATCAAAGGTCATGATGATGCAATCATACGGGCGCTGAGGTATATCGATCTTGGATACCCGATCCTGTTGTACGGTCCCCCTGGTAACGGGAAGACGACGATCGCAGAGCACATCTTGACATCGCTTGGTGGCGGAAAGGACACGTTCTACGAGATCGAGGGAACGGAAGGGATGAGTGAGTACCAGATCGTCGGGGGATTCCACCCACTCTCGATGTCAGGCAGTTCCGATCTTTCGGAGCGGTTTGTGTACAAACACGGAATCGTCACGCGAGCGATTCTCGACAAGAAGAATCTCTTGATTGACGAGTTCACGAGGGCTCCGAGTTCCGCATACTCGGGTCTCTTTCTCTTGCTATCGCTCGGCACACTCCCGCTTGAGTACCGGGAGAAGACTATCACAAAGCCGGACAACTGGGTTCTGATCGCAACCGCAAACTTCGGAGACGAAGGGACGTACCGGCTCAGCAATGCGCTCAAAAGGAGATTTGTGCCCATCGACATCGGATATCCAAGCAGCGCAACCGAGCGGTCGCTGCTTGCAACGATTACCCCTGACCTTGACGAGCGCGTGGTGGAAGCGGCACTCAAATTCACAGAGGAGACAAGGGCGATCTGGAAGAAAGACAGGGGGCTTCCGCAGGGCTTGTCCACCGACGGGCTCATCAGAATGGCGCGGTACTGCGAGCTTTCGATTGCGCAGGGCTCTGATCGTGTCAGCGCATTCATGGACGCCGCATTCCATCAGGGTGCAATCATTGCAGACGAGACCGACCCGCATTCCCTGCACCGGGTGCAGGAACTGGTGATC
>MAXT01000270.1 GCA_001751225.1 Desulfuromonadales bacterium C00003107
GGGTAGAAGATTGGCCATAGCGATCATCCAGGATCTCGAGAAGATCTCGTGCCTGAGACGGAGTAAGTGGATCTCGGAGCCAATCATCGAAGATGAGCAGCTGCACACGAGCGAGTTTGGTCAAAAGCTTTGGGTAGGAGCCGTCGGCATGCGAGAGCATGATCTCATGCAGCAAGCGCGAGGTGCGCTGGTAGCGCACGGAGAAGCCCTGGCGGCAGGCTGCGTGACCCAGGGCGCAGGCCATGTAGGACTTTCCTGCGCCAGTAGGACCCAGGACGAGGATGTTGAGATGACGGCGGATCCACTCACCCTGAGCCAGTTCGAGAATGAGGCCGCGATCAAGGCCGCGAGCCGGGGAGAGGTCGAGATCTTCGATCGTAGCAGGGAGCGTAAAGCGAGCGGTTTTAATGCGGCGATGCAGGCTGTTGTCTGCACGGCGGGTGCACTCCAGGTCGACCAGCAGGCCGAGCCGATCCTCGAATGATAACTCAGCGTATTGAGGGTTTTGGAGCTGTTCTTCAAGACCTGACCGAATGCCGGGAAGTCGAAGCTGGGTGAGTTTGTCCAGAAGTGGTTGTATGAGCATTGATGACCTCCTTAGCTGTAATAGGATTGACCACGGATGTTAGCGTGGGTAGTGAGCGCAGCGGTGGTGGGTTCTTCCGGCTGTAACTGATCGAGCTTGGTGTCGAGGATATTCTTGATCCCTTTGTATGAACGGATACCGGAGGGAAGAGCACGTCGGCAGGCCGCTTCGAGACGCTCGTCCGTGTAGCGTTTGCCGAGGTGAAGGATTCCCAGGCAGGATCGGTAGGCTTGCTGGGGGTGTCTTCGGGAGGCGAGGACGGCTTCCACCAGTTGAGCCGTGTTGGGGCCGATCTTCTCAGCCCAGCGCATGAAGCGATCGGGCGACCACTCGCTGTACTTCCGGTGGGCGGGCGACATATGGTCGGGGATCGTGGAGAATCTGCCGCGGTCCCTTGAGCGGGGATGAGAAGCCACACGCTGGTTCTTGTAGAAGACCTCGACGGTGCGTTCTGTGGCCCGAACAAAGACTTCTTTTCGGGTAAGGGTGTAGGGCACACTGTAGTAGTGCTTATCGAACTCAATGTGGTAGTCAATGTGCACTCGGGCTTTCTTCCAAATTGCGAACTCATAGGGCAGTCCAGGCAAGGGTCTGAGAGCCGGCTGATCCAGCGCCTCAAACAGTTCACTGCGGGACTTGCCTAGATGTTCCATCGTGCGGAGATTGAGATCGTCGAGAAGATTGCGGATGGCCCGGTTCAGGTCGACCAGGCTGAAGAATTTCCGGTTTCGCAGCCGGGCTAGGATCCAACGTTCTACCACTTGCACACCAACTTCCACCTTGGCCTTGTCCTTGGGCTTGCGAACCCGGGCCGGAAGGACCACTGTTCCATAGTGCTGCGCCAGGTCATGGTATGTGGGATTGATGTCGGGTTCATAGCGGCAAGGGTTCTTAACGCCTGCCTTGAGATTGTCCGGGATCAGGATCTCGGGTACACCGCCAAAGAATGAGAAGGCCCGCACGTGACCACCGATCCAATTGGGAAGATCCTGGCTCCATTGTGCTTCGGCATAGGTGTAGTTGCTGGCTCCAAGAGTAGCCACAAAGATTTGCGCCTGTCGGATCTCGCCGGTTGCAGGGTTGACCACGGGGACCGTCTGTCCCGCGTAGTCCACAAAGAGCTTCTCCCCAGCTTTGTGGCGCATGCGCATCGAAGGATTCAAGCACTTGGCCCACTGGCGGTAAAGTGCGCAGAACTGGCTGTATTCGTAACCATCGGGGTGGGCTTCTCGATATTCGAACCACAGCAGGCGCAAGGTAACGCTCTTCCGACGCAGCTCTACGTGGACCTGGTTCCAGTCGGGAAGAGGAATAACTCTCGAAGAAGAACGGGGACGTTTGGGGAAGAGGAGCCGAAAGAGATCGTCCTCACCAAGGCTTTTCGGAAGGGGCCAACTAAGACCGACCTCCTCTGCGCGGCGCAGATACTCCCTGACGGTGCTGTGGGAGATGGAGCAACTGTGTGCGACCGCCCGGTTCGAGAGACCGCACTCCCACTTCAGGCGAAGGACTTCGTGGATCTTGCGCATGGATAACCTTTCTCTGGGCATCATTGCCTCCTCGGATTTGACGAGGTAAAGGATGCCCGAACAAGTGAAGATTATCCAGCGTCGCTTGCTCGGCATAAATCAACAGGATTCGGAGGGCTTCATCCGTAAATGCTGACCTTGGATTCCGAGCGTCCCAGTCATAGTGGACGGAATATACTGGATTCAGTGGACGATTTGTATCGGAATCGGTGGACGGTTTGCGCCGGAATCAGTGGACGGATTTCATCGGAATCGGTGGACGGAATGGTCCGGAATACGCATATTTATTGAGTAATATTATGTTGCACGATAACATAAAATATGTTATCGTGCATATATAATGT
>MAXT01000271.1 GCA_001751225.1 Desulfuromonadales bacterium C00003107
GCGTCTTTAACTTTTATTTCAGGTCCTTTTTCTATCAATGTCACTGGCATGCCCTTAACAGCCAGTTCCTTCGCTACCGTTGCTCCGCCTGCTCCTGAACCTACAACTATTACCATGTTTTGATGTACCTCCTCATTAATCTGGCTTTCGGATTGGGGATTGATGTGCCGCAAAGATAAGAAAAAAGAGTCAAATTTAAATATATAACGACTTGAAGGATACATAGGCAGGAGTAAGAAGAATATCTAATGAATGAAAGAGTAAGAGCGGATTTTCCAATACTGAAGCACATAATCTACATGGACAGCGCAGCAACGAGCCTCACGCCGGAGCCAGTCGTAGAAGCGGTTGCGGGATATTATAGGGATTATAATGCGAATGTAGGCCGAGGCGTGTACCGATTGTCGCAGGTGGCATCACAGAAATATAAAGACGCACACGAAAAGGTTGCGGGATTCATCGGTGCGAAAGAAGCAGGAGAGGTTATATTCACAAAGAACACGACAGAAGCGATAAATATGGTTGCGTATGGATTAAAATGGGCGAGTGGGGACGAAGTAGTAACAACCTTGCTGGAACACCATTCTAATTTCCTACCGTGGTTTAAGTTGCGAGAGAAGGGCGTAAACCTGAAAATTGTGAATCCTAATAGGAGTGGTGAATTCAAAATTGCGGATTTTGAGGCTGCTATTGGCGATAGCACGAGATTGGTCGCGATAACACATGTATCAAATGTTTTGGGCACGATTTCACCAATCAAAGAGCTATCAGCGATTTGCAAGGAAAAAGGAGCTTTATTGCTCGTTGATGGTGCGCAGTCCGCCCCACATATTCCATTAGATGTGGAAAAGCTTGGTTGTGACTTCCTCGCCTTTTCGGGGCACAAAATGCTCGGGCCTACCGGAACAGGAGTCCTCTGGGTGAAAGACCCGGATGGATTAGAGCCCACCTTTTTTGGTGGTGGGATGATAGAAAAGGTATCGGTGGACGGTTATGAGCTGGCTGCGGGCTATGAGCGATTTGAAGCGGGGACGCCAAACATTGCAGGTGGGATAGGACTTGGAAGGGCGGTTGATTATTTGAATGATGTGGGCATGGATAAGCTGCAGGCTTATGAAGAGAGATTGGCAAAGCGACTCTTAGAAGGGTTGCTTAATATTGAGGCTGTGCAGGTATATGGCTCAACGAATCCGAGCGGAAGGATTGGCGTGGTATCGTTTAATATTGGCGGCTCGAATCCGCACGATGTTGCGTTAATGCTCGATGAAGCTTCTGGTATAACGGTGCGGTCGGGACATCACTGCTGCATGCCGTTGATGAACTATTTGCACGTGGAAGGAACGGTCCGGGTGTCTTTATATTTATACAACACGGAAGAGGAAGTTGATAAGTTTTTAAAGTCGGTTGAGAGCATTGCAAGGGTGGTGTAGGACTAAAGATTTATTAAGAAGGTGGGATGATAGACCCAGAAGATGCTGCTGGGACCGCCTCTTTAACCTTGAATATCTTCCGCTTGTATGCGAGCGGAAAAAGGTTTTTATGTGAGGTGTGAATATATATTCATTCATACAATGCGTGGTGTGAGACAGCGAAGATGTGTTGGCTTCCAGCCAAATTTCCTGTATTTCGAGCCCAGGATGTGTGGTAGAGGGTTGCCTCCCAACGCAGGTGAAGAGATAGTGAAGGTAGAGGAGCTGGAGAGCTTAAGGCTGAAAGATTATTTACGGATGGACCAGGCAGCGGCAGCGGAGAGGATGGGTGTTTCGCAACCCACGTTCCACAGAATAATAAGTGAGGCACACCGTAAAATAGCACAGGCGTTTGTCGAGGGAAAAGCTATAAGGATAGAAGGCGGCAATTATGTGATAGTAGAGAGAGACCCTGAGACACCTATGCCTTCGCAAGACCCGAGAATGCCCCCTCGTGGATGGGGTAAGAGGCGTGGTAAAAGTCCGTTGGGTTAATTTTAATCTGTTTGATTAGGAGTGAAAGGAAAGAAGATGGGAGAAGAAGAAAAGAAGAAAAGGATGGATGATGAAGAGGCAGCAGTGAAAGCGAGCATGGATAAGGTGAAGTACAAGATAATGGTGATGAGCGGAAAGGGCGGAGTGGGCAAGACAACGGTAGCCGCGAATCTTGCATTTGCACTTGGTATGGCGGGTTTAGACGTAGGTTTAATGGATGCAGATATACACGGGCCTGACGTGCCTAAGATACTGGGGATAGAGGATAAACGACCGGAACCTTCAGGTGATAAGATGTTTCCGATTTCCGTCACGCCGCGGCTGAAAGCGATGTCCATAGGTTTCCTGCTACCGCGTCGGGATTCGGCAATCATATGGCGTGGACCGATGAAGATGAATGCAATCAGGCAATTCATTTCTGATGTAGATTGGGGCGAGCTGGACTATATGATAATAGACCTTCCACCAGGGACAGGTGACGAACCGCTGAGCGTTGCACAACTGATAAAGGATGTAGATGGTGCGATAATAGTTACAACACCGCAGGACTTAGCATTGCTGGATTCGAGAAAGGCAGTGGATTTCTCAAGGGTGCTGAAAGTACCGGTTATAGGAATAATAGAGAATATGGCTGGATTTGTATGCCCCAATTGTGGAAAAGAGATAAACATCTTCAAGTACGGAGGAGGAGAAAAGTCAGCGACGGAATTGGACGTGCCTTTCCTCGGCAGAGTGCCTCTCGACCCGAAGATGGTGGAAGCAGCGGATGCGGGAACTCCCTTTGTCATGCAAAAGGAGTCGAAAGTGCGAGAAGCATTTGATCACATAGTGGAAAATGTAAGGACATTCGTGGAAGGTAAAGAAGAGAAGAAGTAAGTTTTATATACTGTTATGAATATATATTCATATAAGGTTGAGAAGATAAAAAGATAGGGAAGGAGAAAAAAGATGAAGATATGCGTAACCGCGACAGGAATGGATTTGAATGCACAGGTGGATCCGAGGTTCGGAAGGTGCCAATACTTTGTAATCGTAGATTCGGAGACAATGGCGTTTGAAGCGATGGCAAACGAAGCGATTGCCGCACCGGGTGGAGCGGGAATTCAAGCGGCACAAGCAATGGTGAATAAAGGTGTGGATGTGGTCATTTCAGGGAATATAGGTCCCAATGCTTTTCAGGTATTGTCCACCGCTGGTGTGAAAATTGCAACAGGCGCGTATGGCACGGTACAAGAAGCTGCTGAGATGTATAAAAGCGGTAAGTTAGGTGAGACAGGTGCTTCGACTGCTCCAGCTCATGCGGGTATGGGCGCTACTGCACCAGGTGCTGGATTAGGTACGGGCACAGGCATGGGCACAGG
>MAXT01000272.1 GCA_001751225.1 Desulfuromonadales bacterium C00003107
AAATAGCGCCATTTCGGTCAATCCTACAATTTGGGGGGTTGTCAAAGAGCAATTCTGCCGCCTACTGGTTCACTCGCAGCGAATTTCAAGAATGTTGTGGCCCAGCATCTACCGATCAGCTGCTTACGCTGCCTGATCGACAATAACGTTTTTGCGGGGCCATCAAATATTAGATAAATGCATAATACCGCAAGAACAAGGGCCTTCAAGAAATCAGCTTAATTTACGAACAGAGTCAAATAGTTTTAACAGTAAACAAGTACCAATGTAGTCATGGAGATGCAGCAGGAAAGGATTAGGCTGTCCAAACCTCTTTAATGCGAACCATCAGGGTGCTGCTAAAACGATGAGCATGGATTCATTTAACAAGCAAACCTGTCAGAATAATTAGTTAAAAATCATGAAATCGACTGGATTCCATTAGAATGGTGAACATTACTTCATTTAGCAGGTTTGGCGATGCCGCTATGATTAGACTAGAACCATCTTCCAGTCTGGTCGTGATGATCCTCGGGATTTGCCTGTGCTGGGCTCCTTTTTCTTATGCGGAGCCCAGTAAGGAGAAGTTTGCACACTGGATGGTGGAGTTTCGCACCGAAGCCTCTGCCGCCGGAATTTCTCAACAGACCCTGGAGAGAGCTCTGGCTGGCATCGAAGATCCGCTGGCAGAGGTGATCGTTCTCGATCGCGAGCAACCGGAATTTACCCAGACGGTGGAGGAATATGTCTCTATCCGAGTCAACGACCAGCGCATCGCAGATGGCCGCCGGATGCTGCGGCGCTACCCAACCTGGTTGGGGCGGATTGAGGGTCGCCACGGGGTGCAGAGGCGGTTTATCGTGGCTTTGTGGGGGATCGAGACCAACTACGGCAAGTACACCGGGGGCTTTTCGGTGCTTGAAGCGCTGGTGTCTCTGGCTTATGACGGGCGCCGCAGTGATTATTTTCGCCGGGAACTGCTCGAAGCGTTGAGGATTGTCGATGCCGGCCACATCCCCTTAAAACGCATGAAGGGTTCTTGGGCCGGGGCCATGGGACAGTGCCAGTTCATGCCCTCGGTCTTTGCTCGTTATGCCATCGATGCCGAAGGTGACGGGCGCATCGACATCTGGAACTCGGTGCCTGACGTGCTGGCCTCGGCGGCCAATTATCTGTCCGGTGCAGGATGGAAGGATGATCAGACTTGGGGCCGGCCGGTGCGGTTACCGAAAGAGTTTGACACTTCCCTCTTGGGGCTGGAAAGGCACCTGCCTCTTTCAAAATGGCAAGCCCTTGGCGTGCGGCGCACTGATGGCCGTACCCTGCCCCGGCGTGAGCTCGATGCCTCGCTGATACGCCCCGACGGACCGGGCGGTCAGGCCTATCTGGTGTATGACAATTTCAGGGTGCTACGGGTCTGGAACAAATCCAATGCCTTTGCCTTGGCGGTTGGCCTGCTTTCCGATCGGGTGGCCGGGCGCAGATAGGGCGATAATTGCCGCTCATCCCATGCTGCCGAGACTAGCGAAGGAGACCAGAGTCGAGCCAATCTTTAAGTCGGTGGCGGTATTAAGGTTCTATCAGTTGAAACTCATAAATTGAACACTTCTCAGTCAACAACTTCTCCGTGCATTCCGCGACCGGTTGGGGCCGACAGAACATATAACCCTGCACTAAGTCGCAGCCAGCATTTTTCAGAAAGGCATACTGCCCTTGTTCCTCAACTCCCTCGGCAATGACCTTTAGATTTAAAGCCTTGGCCATAGGGATAATGGCTGAAAGAATCACGCTGTTGTTGTGTTGCTCAAGTTCCTGAATAAAACTCCGGTCAATTTTAAGTATATCGATAGGCAGATTGCGCAGATAGCTAAGGGAAGAGTACCCTGTGCCGAAATCATCAAGCGCCACTCTCACCCCGGCGGCTCGCACTTTGTGCAAGTTTTCCAATACTTCCTGACGCCCTTGGATAATGGCACTCTCCGTTAACTCGATATAGAAGGTGCCGGGGCTGACACCACTGCTCCGAAGGGTTGAACAGAACTGCTCATGAAACCGTGGCCTTTCCAGTTGTCTCCCCGACACATTGACCGCGACTGAGATGTTCTTGGCACCAGAATCCTGCCACTTCTTCAGTTGGCAACTAGCCTCCCGGATGACCCAATCCCCGATCTCGTGTATCAAGCCGATATCTTCGGCAACGGGGATAAAGTGATCCGGTGGCACAGCTCCTAACTCTTCGTCAGTCCAGCGGATTAATGCCTCAAAAGAGACTATTTCCAGAGTCTGGCAGTCAATAATCGGCTGGTAATATAGTTCGAAAGCTTCTTGCTCCAAGGCTTTATGCAGCCGCTGCTCCAGTTTGGTCCGTTCCAAAACGAGGCTGCTCGCTTCCTTGGAAAAATAATGGTAGCTGCCTTTATTCTGCTTTTTGGCCTGGTACATGGCCAAGTCGGCATGTTTAATCAGATCCTCAGCGCTGTCTCCATCTCCCGGGAAAATGGCAATTCCGACGCTCGCACCGATATAGTGCGCTTGCCCTTTCAGGGAAATCGGTTGCGAGATTGTCTGAATAATACGTTCAGCGACCGGCTTTGCATCCATTGGTGAATCCAGGCCAGGAAGAAGAAAAGTAAACTCATCGCCCCCCAGGCGGGCCAAATTATTCATTTCCCCTTCGGTACTGATACGACTGACACAATCGTTGCAGCGCAAATTTTTCGTTAAACGATTAGCGACTTCCTGAAGCAGCACATCTCCTGCCTGATGTCCCAAAGTATCGTTGATCTGCTTGAAGTTATCCAAATCAACAAAAAACAACGCCAATTGCTTGCCCTCTTGCAGAGAAACCATCATTGCCCGCTTTAGATTCTTATTGAACATAAAACGATTGGGCAGTTGGGTCAGGCTGTCACAAAAGGCCATATTGCTAATCTTGTCATTAGACCTCTTCAGTTCAAGGCTCATTCGGTTGAGCTCTCTCCCTAGATCTCCAAATTCATCCTGGCTTGTAAGCGATACTTGGACCAACTCTTCCCCTCCTCCAATGCGCAAAAAAGCTTTTCGCAAAACCTGGATAGGAGCAAGAACATGCACCTTCAACAAATAGAGCATGATCGAAAGAGAAACTAAAAGGACCAATGCAGTGATTCCTAGCACCATCTGGCCGATATCACGACTGGCTTCAACTAACTCCTTTTCTGGAACGAGGGTGTGAAGCCACACTCCCTCCATAATTTTTCCACTGGCATGGTAATACCCCTGGCTGGCGAGTTGGATAGGATGGAACTCCTGATGGGTAGAGTAATCAACCAAGTTTGTCAGAAGCTTTTCTTTGGAAATAAACTTCTTCAGGTGGGTGGGTACCAACAAAGGATAGCCCGCATTGTCCGTCAGCAATACCCCTCCGGTATCTCCTAAGGGATTTGTCTCCAACATGTTGGCCAAAACCTTGGTCTCCATGGTGATCCCCAAAAATCCACGCAACTTGGGTAACGAACTAAAATCGTCACTGGAATCGTTGGTTAAAACAATCTTTTTAAACAGAAAATAGGCCAGTTCACCATTATCGGGATTTTGAGCAAACTGCTGGAAAGTATCTGAGGTAGACTGAATTTCTTGAAATAGGGCTGTTGACCCTTCTTCTTCGGTTTGATTATCGACGTCCCTGTTGACCAACCTTATATCCTCAAAACCATCCGGCAAAAGGAGGCGGATTTCATAATATTCAGGATAAGCCTTCTGAATACTAAGCAACTTTCTTTGCAAGGGACGTTGCATTAAATCGTAACGCTCTGCCTCATCTTCGGTTAAAAGGTAGTATCGAAGGATGGGGTAGTCCGCAAACAAGGAAATATTAGCCAATGCTGTGGCCGTGCTACTGGTAACATGGGAAGAAATTTGTGACGCAATGGCGGATGCTTGCTTAAAGGTTTTTTCTTCAGCATTTTTTCTGAGTTTGACATAACAAAAGGAACCAACCAAAGCGAGTGCAATGGCAGTTAAGGGGAGTAATAACAATGGCAGCTTGATACGTAACTTCATAAAACACTTATCGAGTAAGGCGAGCAGCTATGGCATTACGCAACCGTTGACTACGGGCGCTGAGAGGCCGATAAAACTCTGAGTTTTTCAGACTTTCCTGATCAGGATAAATCACGGAATTCTCGAGAAAGTCCTTGGGAAGAAGCTTTTCTGCCGCTAGATTGGGAGTAGCAGAGAAAGAGAACAGAGCCTGCTGAGCTGCATTTTTAGGCTCATTTAGGAAGTCCAAAAAGGCATAGGCAAGTTCTGGATTCTGGCAACTGGCCCCGACAACAAAATAATCGACCCAGACATTCCCTCCCTCTTCAGGAAGCACATAGGTTAACTGATCGTTGTGCTCTTTCAGCATCAGGGCGTCGCCGCTATAGATCATCGAAACAACGACTTCCCCTTTGACAATAGCGGAGTCATCTCGCACGGACAGGTATCTATAGGAACGGATGTGCGGTTTCTGTGCCTGCAACAACTTTTCGACCTGTTTGAGCTGTTCCCGGTCTTCACTATTGGCCGAATATCCCAAAGACTTGAGGGCCATACTAACGTAGTCCTGCGAATCCCCGGTCATGGAAAGACGCCCCCAGAGTTCTGCCTCTGGCTCAAAAAACTGTCGCCAACTGGTAATCGGTGTTTTTACCAGGTCTGCACGATAGACAATCCCCGTGGTTCCCCAGGAAAAAGGTACGCCGTATTGTTCTGAACCGGCAAACCCCTGCCGCCAACGAGAAGAGATATGCTTCAGGTTCGACAGGCGCTCTACCTCAAGAGGAGCTAACCAACCTCGCTTGGCGTATTTACCTAAGTCAATACCGGAAGTTAGAATCAAATCGTAACCGCGGCCTCCGGTTTCAACCAGTTTCTCAGAGCGGGCTTCGTCAGAAAGGTAAAAAGCTTGAACCACCTTGACATTAAACTTGGCTTCGAAACGCACAACCAATCCAGGATCTAAATAATCTCCCCAGTTAAGGATGACAAGCTGTCCAGCCGGTTGAGCCCCTACAGCCAATGGGCACAACACACATATGGCTAAACAAAAAACTATCAAGCGATAAAGAGAACGCATGGTCATAACTTCCCCTTGATTCATTCGAGATTTGTGGCAGATAAATTCCATGTAAGTATAGGCCGTATTGTTACTAATTCAAGAATGACAGAGGATTAAAACAGGAAGCCAAAGGTGTGTATTCAATAGAATATTCAGAAGGATTATCTTTGAATATTTGCCTCACAGATCAATATATAGTGCATTTCATCCCATGCTGCCAAGACTGGCAAAGGACATCAACCGTTCGAGGTTGATACCGACCAAATTTCCACAAACCATCGGCCGGGTGCGGCCTAGCAAAGCAAATCCGGCATCCTCCAATACCTGCGCTGGTAAGGTGTCTGCCCTTAGTTCAACAACTAGGTCCTCATCCTCCCGGGCCGCAGCAACAGCCAGGGCTAGAAACTCGCGATGCTCTATTTCTCCGGTAACATGGACAAACCAAGACCCCAGAATCTGCAGACCTGGCTCACGCTGTAGCAGAGCGATACTCGCCACCACAACGCAACGCCAGAGCACTGTCGGCAAGGGGACCGCTGAACAACTCCATTTCGGTTTCAGGAACACGCCAGCCCTCCCCTTCGGCCGCCAGCAGGAACTCCCGCCAGCCTGCGGCCTCCGGGCGTGGAAATTGGAGTTCCTCATCCATCAATTTTTCGACCATAGACAGCGAAACCCAAAGTATCCGACTCAGTCCACATCACGACCAAACTGATGAAACTCGTCTATATTGTTGAACTCACCCCAGGCCAGATACTGATTTGGTGCATTGATGAAATCATAAACGCTTTGGAAGTCCTCAACGTGCCGGTTTTCTTCCTCAGCAATTGCCTGCAACATATGCTTCATTTTACCGGAGTCGGTCTTTTTCAACATGGTTTGAAAACAATGAACTTCTGCCGTCGCCTGAATAAATATAAGTGGTACTTTGAACAGAAAAACCCCATCCGGACCATCCGGATGGGGCACCTTTACCCTGGAAACGCCGCCATGGCGTTAATCGAAACTATTCGTTGTCAAACTTAAATACAAAAAGCCCAGCGGAGGGATATTTCCCCCGGTGGGCTTCGTTGCCGTAAATGCTTGGTTACTCCGTCGTGTCCAGCACTTGTCATCCTTAGAACGCAGAACACATGCCAGAAATGATAGAACTTTTCAACTTATTGTTTTTACGATACTTATTAAAGATGTAAGGATTGTCTGTCGTATCTTGAGGTAATTTTTTGTGCAGAAATAAGGCAGCGCCCGGAAGCAGCCATAAAAAAAAGGGCAGGAGGATTTCCCTCTACCCGTCCAACTCGTTGCGTCGGACCCTTGGCCTTTATGGGAGGTAACCGACAGCGCCTGCAGCGTTGAATTGTGTAGTGCAACTCTTCCAGCAATTCCTCAAGTTATTCGGCCATGAGGCTGTTATCGTTGTTTACCTACTCGCTACTTTCCAGCAGGGTCTTGGTGCTTTTGAAAATTTCTTCGCCGTCGGTGCGGATCTGATCGAAAACCTGCGTTTGCCTTGTTCTGCAATCTGTAAAGCAAGGTCAAAATATCAGAGCTACGGATACTTGTTAAGCTGTCAGGCCATTTTCAAGTTAGTTTCCATCCTGAAACGGCCCTTTTTCCCAATCTCTGCGTCAATCTGCACGTTTGCTTGTGCGGCGTAAACAGCTACGCCTCCGCGCAACCGTTTGATTTTCTTGACCTTGGGAAAAATTGCTCGTTTCCCATATGAAAACTACATCGTGTCCATCTGGAGTTTCCGGATGGACACAGGTTAGCAATATTTTACAATGTTTTTTCCCGCATCTTTTGCCTGATAAAGAGCAAGGTCCGCGCGTTTGACCAATGAATCCGAATTATCGTCAACCTGAAGTTCCGCAAGACCTATACTTACCGTAATATGACCAACTTTGGGGAAGTCATGCCCAGATATTTTTTCCCTTAACCGCTCTGCCAGTTGCAAGGCGGCATCTTTTCCTGTTTCAGGCAGTAAAATAGTAAAC
>MAXT01000273.1 GCA_001751225.1 Desulfuromonadales bacterium C00003107
GATCAAGATTGCGTCCCCAGGCAAAGCGCAGCGGCCCCATGGGACTGTTCCAGGCCATGCCGACGCCGGCACTGTAGCGCATATCGGTAAAAAACTCCTCGTCTTTGTCCCAGGCATTGCCAGTATCAAAGAAAACCAGCCCTTTCATCTTCATCGCCTTGACCAGAGGAAAGGAAACCTCAAAGTTGAAATACGCCTCTTTATTGCCTCCATAAAAATATCTTTCGCCATCATCTTCTATTTCGTACGGTCCGACCTCACGAGATTCAAAGCCGCGCAGACTGTTCATACCACCAAGAAAGAAACGTTCATCAAGGGGACTGTCCTTGCCTTTGATCTCCTGAATGTAGCCAACCTGACCATGGGCGGAAAAGACCAGGCCCCAAGGCAAGGGATAGAAGTAACGGTGATCGATAATATATTTGAGGAATCTTTCGGTACCACCAAGACCGGCATATTCAACCGAGAATTCGGAAATATTGCCACGGGTCGGGTCGGGACGATAGTCGGTGGCATTACGACTCACCGAAGCGGTAAAAGAGGACAGGGTCGACTTGCCTTCCTGGTCCGTTATCGAACGGGGAGCATCCTCATCCACATCGAAGATATCCTTCTTTTCATAGCGATAGATAAAGAAGGTACGCATGGTCTCTGTAAGAGGCACACCGAGTTTGATGTCACCACCGGTTGTTTTACGGGTGAAATCCGTCCACTCCCGCTCGGTGTTATAAAGATCACCGCCGAAGGCAATGTGCCGATCGAGAAAGTAGGGATCGAGCAGACCGAGCCGATAGGTAGTACTGCTGCCGCCCAGTGCCGCGGACAGATCGAAACGCAGAGCACGCCCAAGAAAGTTTTCCTGAGACACAGCACCCTGCAGCAACAGCCCGTCTGCAGAGGAGAAGCCCGCCCCAATACTGAAGGATCCCGTGGCCTTTTCCTGCACATCAACTTCTACGTCCATATGGGCGTCATCGATGCCGCGACCTGTGGTTAGATTCACCTCTTCAAAAAAGCCCAGATTGTTAATTCGGCGGCGGCTGTTTTTCATTTTGCTGGCGCTGTAAAAATCCCCTTCAGTGAGGCGCATTTCACGGCGGACGACCTTGTCCCGGGTGCGAGTGTTGCCTGCTACGCTAATGCGGCCGATACTAACCCGCACCCCCCGCTCGACATTCAGTACAATATTAATCTGCTGCAGAAAAGGATCTGTATCGGTCACCGGCGAGACATTGACAAAGGCGTAGCCCTCATCGGCGTACAGGTCGTTAAGCTGCATCATGTTTGCCCGCAACCTCTTGCGGCTGAAGACCTCACCCGAGCGCAGAGTCAAGTTGGACAGCATTTCCTCCCTGCTGCCCAGCAAGTCGCCCTGAACATCGACGTCGCCGATCCGAAACTGTTTGCCCTCCTCAATTTCGAATACCACCTCCATCGATTCTTTGTCGTCAAGCAGAGTGGTTATCGGCTTTTTGACTTTGACTTGAATGTAGCCCCGATTGTAATACTGGTCGGTAAGGACATCCCGATCTGCGAGCAACATATCCTCTTTGTAGGCACCCCGTTCGGTGATGAAAGTAAGAAACCCTTTTTCCTTGGAAAAGAGCACCTTCTTCAGTTCTTTTTCGGTGAAAACCGTGTTGCCTTCAAAACGGATATTGGTGACAAACACCCGCTCGCCCTCTTCAATCTTCAGCGTCAGGGTGACCTCGCCACGATCGTTGATATCGATCTGAGGTACGACCTCGGTCGCGTAATACCCCTCCATAACATAGGCCTGCTTAATCTTTTTAATCGCCGGAGCCAAAACCTGCGGCCGATAAAAGTCGACCACCTTGGCGCTGATGATGGTGCCGAGCTTCTCGGCATCGATCTCGTGATTGCCGGTAAAGACAACTTCGCGCAACAGAGGCCGTTCAGTCACATGATAGAC
Source organism: Desulfuromonadales bacterium C00003107 (assembly GCA_001751225.1). Taxonomy (GTDB): domain Bacteria; phylum Desulfobacterota; class Desulfuromonadia; order Desulfuromonadales; family Syntrophotaleaceae; genus Syntrophotalea_A. Next base: position 1,934 of record MAXT01000273.1, read on the forward strand.
CAGCTGCACCAACTCTCCGACCATAACCGTTTCGGCAGCCACATCATCAAAACGCCCGGTAGCGAAGATGTTGCGCAGCCCCCGATCGATGTCGGCTGCAGATACGGTTTGACCGGCGCTGATATTTAACACCGATTCGATGTAACGGCTTTCGACCCGCCAGTTTCCCTCGATAACGACCTGCCCGACCTGATACAATTGGGCAGCAACGCCCTGCGGAACGAGAATCGCCAATAAAAGCACAAACAACAACACCCTAGACATAAGCAGAACGACTCCGTCGAAATGGCATATAAAAAGCGCAATTATGATGGCGGCGCAAAAAGTCCACCCTACTACGTTGCAGTGCTTTTTCAGGACTTTGACATACTATGTGTATGCCTTCACCCCTGAAAAACCACTACGCCTTGTAGGTCGAAATTTTTGCTTAGCCATCTCATGACTTTTTGCGAAAGCATCAATTATAGGTAACTGCAAAAAACCTGTAAACCAAAATCAGGATACTATTTCCCCATCCACCATCTGCAATATGCGCCCCATGCGTTCGGCCAGAGACCGGCTGTGGGTCACGATAATCATGGTCAAACCACGATCGCGATGAAGTTGTTGTAAAAGACGATAAATCTCGTCGGAGGTAGCACTGTCCAGGTTGCCGGTCGGTTCGTCGGCCAGCAGTAACTGAGGCTCCATTACCAGAGCCCGGGCGATGGCGACCCGCTGTTGTTCGCCTCCGGACAATTCCCCTGGTTTATGTTCCAACCGCTCGCCCAGACCGACTTCCTGCAGAATCGCCTCGGCGGGACCTCGGGCTCGACGAAAGCCTCGTCTAGCAATCAAGGCCGGCATCATGACATTTTCCAGGGCAGTGAATTCCGGCAACAATTGGTGGAACTGAAAGACGAAACCGATGGTTCGGTTGCGAAAAATATCTAGAGCTTCCCCCTTCAGCGCCAGAAGGTCCTGTTGCTGATAGCGAACCGTACCGCTGCTCGGGCGGTCCAAGCCGCCAAGAATATGCATCAGAGTGGTCTTACCCGCACCGGATGCGCCAACCAGCGCCACTTGGTCCCCACTAGCGACCTGCAGACTGACATCCCGCAGCACCTCGACACGCCGTTCCCCGCAGACATAGTGCTTGCTGAGCCCCTGGACCTCGATCAAAGCTTCTTTGCGGGAATCATTCATAACGTAGTGCTTCTCCCGGATCCATACGCGACGCACGAAAGGCTGGATAGACCGTTGCCAACAGGCAGATGCTCATGGCCACCAATACCACCGTGAGCACATCTTCGGGGATGACCACCGAAGGAAAACGATCCATGCCGTAGACAGTTTGGTCGAATATCTTGATTTTTAAGACGCCTTCCAGTCCCTTGATAATGGGATCTGCCTGCTTGGCCAGCAGAACACCCAACAAAGTGCCGAGACCGGTTCCAAGGAAGCCGATAATCAATCCTTCGAGCACGAATATCTTCATGATACTGCGTGAGGTCGCCCCCATGGAGCGCAGGATAGCAATATCCTTGTGCTTTTCCATGACCACCATGATCAGCGTAGTGGCAATATTAAAGGCAGCCACCAGCACGATAATGGCCAGCACAATAAATAGGCCGAGCTTTTCCAGCTTAAGGGCGGATAGAAAAGAACCGAACAGATCCTCCCAGGAGCGTACCACAAGAGGAAAGCTCAATCGGCTACGCAACTGCACCGCCAGTGGCGTGGCCTTATCGTAAGAAGCAACTTCAATCTCAACACCGCTAGCCTGATTGTCGGCATCAAAAAATTTCTGTGCCACAGCCAAGGGAATGTAAGCGAAATAGGTATCGAGAAAGCCGCCCCGATGGCTGACGATACCGACCACGCGAAAAGGCTTCATTTTCGGGATCAGACCAAAGGGGGTAATGGTGAACATGGGGGGGATGACATTAACGGTGTCCCCGACGGTCACACCGAGAGTCGCAGCGGTATCGAGGCCGATCACCAAACCGGGGGGGCCTTCCCCCTCGGCAAACAGGGCCTGCTCGACCTCATTGCCAGCGGCAGCCAGAAACGACTGCTGAAAGACCTTGTGCCCCCGTGGTAAGCCCTTGACGTTTACGGCCGCCACATTGCGCTTGGCGAGCAACATGGCTTCCTTGGCGACATAAGGTGTCACAACAAGGATGCCTGGCGTCTCCTTCCGAAGTTGAGCCACCAGTTCTTGATAATCAGGGATATTCCCGCCCTGTCTCTGCACCAGCACATGGGGCACATTGCCCAGAATCTGCTTTCGCACGCCATCATGAAAACCGGTCATGACCGCCAGCACGATAATCAGCGCAGCTACGCCCAGGGTTACCCCGGCGATGGAGATAAAGGAAATGACCGATATAAAGGTCTGCTTACGCTTGGCACGCAGATAGCGCAGACTGACGAACCATTCGTAGCCCATAGAACCCCGTTAGACATGACAGCTGAAGCAAGGCAGTTTAACCCTGCCCCATCTTTGCCGTGAACCTTGATGGCGTCGCAAAAAGTCCACCCTAATACGTTCCAGCGTTTTTTCAGGACTTTGACATACTCTATGTATGCCTGGAATCCCTGAAAAACCACTACGCCTTGTAGGTCGAATTTTTTGCTTAGCCATCTCATGACTTTTTGCGAAAGCATCAACCTTGGTACGACTGTTACTTATTTTCGGGCCGCAACTGGGGAAAGAGGATAACATCCCGAATTGAAGCGGAATCGGTCAGTAACATGACCAATCGGTCGATACCGATCCCTTCCCCGGCGGTAGGCGGAAGGCCATACTCCAAAGCACGGATATAGTCCTCGTCCATGGCGTGAGCCTCTTCATCGCCCGCCTCTTTTTCAGCCAACTGACCGATGAACCGCTCTTTCTGATCAATGGGATCGTTCAGCTCGGAGAAGGCATTGGCCAATTCCCGTCCAACAATAAAGAGCTCAAAACGATCGACGACCTCAGGATTGGCATCGTTCTTCCGCGACAGAGGAGAAACCTCAGTTGGATATTCGGTAATGAAGGTCGGGTTCCATAGTTTAGGTTCCACCACCTCGTCGAAGATCTCGGTGAGCAGCTTGCCGTGACCAATGTTATCGTCAAGTTCGAGACCGAGGCTGCGAGCGTAGCCAAGGGCTTGGGCTTTATCCTCCAACAGGGAGGGTTCGATATCACCGTACTTGACAATCGACTCCTTCAATGTCAGCCGATCCCAAGGGGCCGTCAGATCGACCTCCTTACCACCGTAGGGAATGACCAGATCGCCGACCACCTCTTGCGCCACATGACAGATCAGCTTCTCAGTGAAATCCATCAAGGTATGGTAAGTGGCATAAGCCTGGTAGAACTCGATCATGGTGAATTCCGGATTGTGCTGAATAGAAATCCCTTCGTTGCGGAAATTGCGATTGATCTCGAAAACCCGTTCAAAGCCGCCGACAACCAACCGTTTAAGGTAGAGCTCCGGAGCGATGCGCAAAAAGAGATCCATCTTCAGCGTATTGTGGTGGGTAACGAAAGGCTTTGCCGTAGCCCCGCCTGCCAGCGGTTGCATCATCGGGGTTTCCACCTCGAGAAAATCGTTCTGCACCATGTAGTCACGGATCAGACTGACAATACGGCTGCGTTTTTGAAACGTGTCGCGCACCTGGGGATTGACGATCATATCGAGGTAGCGCTGGCGGTAGCGGGTCTCTACATCGGTCAGACCATGCCATTTTTCAGGCAACACCTGAAGCGACTTGGTCAACAGCCGCAGGGAAGCGGCCCGCAGCGAGAGCTCATTGGTTTTGGTGCGAAACATCCGGCCCGTCACGCCAACGATATCGCCGATATCCAGTTTACGAAAGTGCTGAAAGGTTTCGTCCCCAATCTCATCCCGGCGGACAAAGACCTGCAGCCTGCCGGTACGATCCTGAATCTGAATAAATGCGGCCTTGCCGAAATCACGGCGGGCCATAATCCGGCCGGCCAAAGCATAATCCTGATCGCAGTTTTCCAGCGCAGCGGCATCATGCTCGGCAT
>MAXT01000274.1:0-1583 GCA_001751225.1 Desulfuromonadales bacterium C00003107
TCTGACATAGCGCCCATGATGGATGGCATAGTAATACTGTCACGCGCGGAAGAGAAGGGTGTGAGGCGAAGGTACATAGAAGTAATCAAGATGAGGGGCAGTGCACATTCTACCGGGAAGAAACTTATGGACATAACGGAAAAAGGCCTTGAGGTCAGCCCGTCTTAATCTGACAATGTCAGATTGACTTTTGTAAAATCCATCGCCACAAAGGGATGTACACTACTCGTTTCCCATTTAGTTCCTCCACGGCTTCATAATCCTCGGTAATGACAAACAAGTTATCGCATTTAAGCTCTTTGCTCGCTTTTAGTAACGCCTTTGTCTCTCTCTTTTTCGTATCATAATCGTTAATATCGCAGCAGACTTGTATTAACTGCTTGACTTTTAGTCCATGCTTAAGCACGAAATCAACCTCCTCTTTCCGCTGTGACTGCCAATAGTATAGCTCCAGGTTAGGGTCGTTTGCCTGTCTCCTTTTTAATTCGACAAAAACGAGATTTTCATAGAGCCGGCCACTGTTTTTTGTGAATCGTGTAGACAATAGATTTAAAAAGGACGTGTCAATAAAATATACCTTTCTGGCGTATTGAAGCTGATTCTTGATTTTAAAAGAGAATATCGGAAGGCTATATATAAAATATGAATCCTCGATATAGCTCAGATAGCTCTGTATAGTGCCTTTTCCCACTTCAAAATTCAAACTCTTCAGGTTGTTGTATAACTTACTGATGGTATAGCTAGTTGAATTAAGTAACAGCCTTAGCAACGCTTTCAAACTTTCTTCATTTCGTATTTTAAATCGTTCTATAATGTCCCGCCGGACAACGGTATTGTAATAACTATGAATAATATCAGCCTTTTTTCCTCTACTTGCAAGGACCACTTCGGGCATCCCCCCAAATTCCAGGTACTCACCCAAGGCGCGCATCAGTTTTGCCTTTTCATCTTCAACGTACTCTACTTCTGCTTCATTAATAGCTATCGCTTTAAATCGGAGGAACTCTTTGAAACTTAACGGGAAGATTGTTACTTCGAGAAACCGTCCTCTCAGCTCGGTGGGGATCTCTCGGCTTGACATCTTAGATGATGATCCAGTGACGAAAAATCGTGTTTTTTCGGTATCATAAACTCGCCTTAGCCACCTGCTCCAATTCGGAATGTTCTGGATTTCGTCCAGGAAGAGGAACTCTAACTGCTCAGTGTGTGTATTCTTTATCGTTGGGAGCAATTTGGTTAGAAACGCTGATTCTAAGGGTATCCGCTCGTCTTCAAAGTTAACATAAACCACCTTTTCCCTACTCTTTTCTTTCAATAAACTTTTGATAAGAATGTAAGCAAGATAGGTTTTTCCTGTTCTCCGGAATCCCGTGACGACGATTATTTTCCCTGGTTCCATAGTGCTATAATCCACCAAATCAACACTCCGTGCAATAACTTCGGGTAATTCTCTGCCTTTCCATTCGCTAAGGATCGTTCTGATTATTTCTATCATAGTACAATTTTAATATGAAATTGTCCTATATAAACTTTTTTAGCTCTGTAAAGCACCACTCATGGGTGTTCAATATCGTATAGTGATT
>MAXT01000274.1:1685-2730 GCA_001751225.1 Desulfuromonadales bacterium C00003107
GATATAATGAAACAAGTTGGCATGGCTGATGATGGTCCCGGACAAGGAGGCTCGAAGATCGAGAATCGAAATGAATTAGGAATTAGGTATTAGGAATTACAAGGGGTGATGCGGTACAGAAAGCATCGATTCCAAAAAAAGAGCCCAGAAGATAAACAGAAGAAAATGATGGCGGGTACATTGCAGGTAAAGTATACACAATACAAACATACCTTATTTATATGTGTCAATTCTGAATTATATCTTGGGATAGAAAAATGATGGGTAAGCCGATAGAGATTTTGTTGGTGGAAGACAATCCCGGCGATGTGCGTCTGACGCAAGAAGCACTCAATGAGGGTAAGATGCACAACAACATGCACGTTGCATGGGACGGCGTAGAGGCATTGGAATTCCTGCACAGGGCGGGCAAATATGCCGATGCACCTCGTCCGGATCTCATCCTGCTCGATTTGAACCTGCCGAAGAAAGATGGTCGTGAGGTGCTCGTAGAGATCAAAGAGGATGGGAACCTGAAACGTATCCCCGTCGTTGTCCGGACTACCTCAAATGCGGAACAGGACATCCTCAAAGCTTACAACCTGCATGCGAACTGCTATATCTCCAAACCTGTTGATCTGGACCAGTTCATCAGGGTAGTGCGGGGTATCGAAGAGTTCTGGTTTACAATAATGAAACTGTCGCCAAATGGGGGGAGGGAATGACGGATAAAACGATCAAAGTTCTGCTGATTGAGGATAACCCTGGAGATGCACGCTTGATAGAAGAGATGCTGTCTGGAGTAGGCGTATCTACGTTCTCTATTGAGCACGCGGATAGGCTCTCAACAGGGCTGGAGCGCCTTGCCGCGGACGGTATTGATGTGGTTCTGTTGGATCTCGGACTGCCTGACAGTTCGGGGTTGGACACTTTCATCAGGCTGCATGCACAATCGCCACAAGTACCTATTATCGTTCTGAGCGGTCTCGACGATGAAACTCTGGCTGTTGATGCAGTAGGAAGTGGCGCACAAGATTATTTGATCAAAGGGCAGGTAGATAGCAAT
>MAXT01000274.1:2825-3160 GCA_001751225.1 Desulfuromonadales bacterium C00003107
GCTAATAACATATACGTCAGTCCTAACTGTGAAGAGATCTCAGGATACACTCAAGAAGAGCTACTGGATAGACCGATATGGTGGGTGCATGAAGATGATACGCCAAGGGCGAAGGAACTCTTTGAGCGCACCTTCCGTGAGGGAATGGGATTCAAGGATTTCGAATACAAAGCGGTAAAAAAGAATGGCGATCTGTGGTATGCTTCAAGCTCATGGGAGCCGCTTAAAGATGAAGAAGGTAAATTTAAGGGTATTTGCTTCCAGACGATTGACATCACGGAACGAAAGCGTGCGGGAGACCAGCTAAAAGTATCGCTGAAGGAAAAAGAGGTGCT
>MAXT01000275.1:0-420 GCA_001751225.1 Desulfuromonadales bacterium C00003107
TACCGGTTCGGATGGGTTCAATGTGAGTCTTGCTGTGGATGGGGTGGTGATTGGCAGTGCACATATCGGGTCGCTTGGCGTCGGATGCGCCGCAGATGTTACATTCAACTGGACGCCTCATCGGACCGGAAATCATACCCTGACCGTGATCGCAGATGCTGATGGCGAGATCGATGAATCGGATGAGGGGAACAATGGTACGAGCGTGGATGTGTTTGCGGGCGTGCCTGATTTCACGATTCCAGATCTGACATTTGATACACCAGTAAATCTATACGACGGCGTGGACATCACTGCGGTCGTTGCAAACTATGGTGTTAGAGACGACATGGTCGAGGTCGGCTTCTATGTAGATGACAACGCTACACCATTCAACACCACAGATGTGTTCGTTCCAGCAGGCGGAACAAGCAGCGTCGC
>MAXT01000275.1:438-777 GCA_001751225.1 Desulfuromonadales bacterium C00003107
GTTTGAGCAGGCAGATATTCGTGGATGCGTCTGATCTGACTGTGACCGGTATGTGCATCACAGGTTACGTGTCAGATCCAGAGTATCCGGATGAAACTGATCTAATGTTTGAATACCCAAACAACGTAACGGCTGCGATAGCAAACATCGGAAACTTGAGTGCTTGCGCTGCGGTTGAGTTTTACAGCGGACTGGACATATCCAGTGAGCCCATATTTAGACATATCGAGGGGTATCACAATACATCCAATGATACTATAGCCCAGCCAAACGCCAGTAAGATGAGAGTTCATTTCAGCTTTGTAAGCATAAGCACGGGAACAAATTCATACATTAACA
>MAXT01000275.1:913-1924 GCA_001751225.1 Desulfuromonadales bacterium C00003107
TCTTTGCAGACGCAACCGTATCGCTGGACGCCTATAACTCTACGAATATCAGTAGAATATGGCATGCCGATCCTGCAATCATCACGGACGGAACGCAGAGCAGATACGTGATGTTGCCTTATTACAACATTTTGGTGATCGCGGATCCGGATGATGCAGTGACCGAGCTGAACGAATCGAACAACGAGTTGAGCACACCGGCGGAACTCTGGTACCCTTACGACTTCATCATCACAAACATATCATTTTCACCGGAACGTCCGAGAGAGGGCGAGCCAGTAACAATCAGTGCAGCCATAGAAAATCTTGGATTCAGAGGCATAGATACTGATGTCGCGTTCTATGTGGACGGCAATCTTATTGGAACCGCAGATGTGTATGCCGAGGCAAATGGAACAGAGCATGTCTCAGCGATTTGGGATGCACTTCCGGACATCAATCATCTGACAGAAGAACACAACATAACGGTCGTGGTTGATCCGAATAATGGGATAGAAGAGCAGGATGAACTGAATAACGATAAAACTCGGTCGATCAACGTAGCACTTGCAAACCTCACGATCACAGATATATCCACCAACCCTGCAGGGATGATCATTGGTGACACTGTCGATGTGATAGCCACCATCAGAAACAACGAGGATGCGGCTATAAATAGCACGGTACGGTTCTGCGAGGAGAATGGTAGCATAGACATTCACGCCTCCAAAGACAAGCCAAAATCTCCGATAATACACCATATCACACACCAGGGCGCTCTCATGATGCGGGCTTACTATACGGCAACGGTGCGTGTCGATGAAACAGGGGGCACTGTTGAAGTCTATATCAACGATCGATGTGTGCTGACGACGTGTACCGATGGTGGGAATTATCACTTGGCTGGATGGACAGAATGGACTTCCGGCAGCACTGGAATAGTAAACATAACGCTGGTAGAAGAGGACGTGCCAGATGATCGATTTAGCATCGATTATAGCATCGATAAATACCAGACCATGTTTGGAAACA
>MAXT01000275.1:1947-3473 GCA_001751225.1 Desulfuromonadales bacterium C00003107
GTGAACCTGTCGATGAACTGGACTGTAATTCAGAAAACCCCAAGATTGATTGTTACCACCAGCAATGCCACAAACTCAATGAACGTATCTGTGAGTGGAACCGATCTCGCAGTGACTGATGTCTCGGTCAGCGATAATATCATCTGGGATGGGGATGTGGTGAATATCAATGCGAGCATCACCAATTTCGGTGGAATGAATGCAAGCAACTTCACCGTGAAATTCTATGATTTCTATTATCTCCCGCATGTCCCTGAGCCGTATCTATCACTCATCACAACTGAGAGCGTTTCATCTCTTGCCGCTGGCGATTCGGCAAATATTACCGTGTCATGGACCGCATCTCTGAAGGTTGGAGAGGATATCTCGCGCTATCACTGCATAAAAGCAGAAGTGATACCGCAGGACAGTTATATTGAGGACAACTCAACAAATAATACAGGATATTCAGATACAGTCACGGTGAAGCGTTCNNTCACAGATATCACATTTCTCCTGAACAATGAAACTGTTGACCCGGCGGATCTGCGAATGGGTGAGTTGACTATGATAAACACCACGATGGAGATCACAAATCTTGCCAGTTGCGGCGGTAGTGTTGATGTGGCATGTTATCTGGACAACATCACACTGATCAATAGCACAACGGTCTTGTTCCCTACTAACAACGGAACGGTATATGCAGAATTCGAGTGGGAAGTGTGCGATCACGGAGATCACACCATAGCCGTGATCGCGGATCCGAAGAATGAGACATTCGAATTCGATGAGTCAAACAACGCATCCAGCCGATCAGTCTCTATAAGAGCGCCGGATCTTGTAGTTACGAACCTGACATTCGATCCGGAAAGTCCGGAAGAGGGGGGAATGGTGAATATAACGGCAACCGTGGGCAATCCGGGCAATAAGAACGCGAGTGATGTAACTGTTAAATTCATAGACGAGTCATTCACTGATGGAAAGATTCACACAGTTCCGTACATGCTCGACACACCACATCCACTTCCTGACCATACTGATCACAGGTGGGTGATTCAGCACCAGGGTGCACATAAAATGAGAGTACATTTTACAAGACTGATTCTACCTGAATATAGTTCTTTTTACATAAATGGGAACCTGATAGCTCGGGAGTGCGATATCACAAATCTGACAACCGATTGGGTAGCTGGAGACGCAATAATAATGGAACTGTATATCGACTATTCCGAAGGCAAATGGGGCTTCAACATGGACCGATATGAATATATGGGGTGTGTGGAGGACGTGCAGATACTATCATTGGATGCAGGCGATATGAAAAACGTGACCGTGAGGTGGAATGCGACACCAGCTGGAGAACACGACATAACCGCGATCATCGATCCTGAAAACCTCATCCTCGAATCCGATGAATCGAACAACGAACTTACCAGAACACTGATCGATAGGGGTGCAGATCTCACGGTCTCTGATATGCGGGTAACTGCAAACGGCACCGAGATCAATGGCACCGAGACCGTGATAGTAGCAGGCGATGTCGTGAA
>MAXT01000276.1 GCA_001751225.1 Desulfuromonadales bacterium C00003107
ACTCTAAGAGGTGCAATTCAAAACTTCCTGGATAAGGAATACGAATATGTACAAGGGTACCCTATGCCTGGAAGAAGTTTTTTCCTGGGCCTCAGGTATGATTATTAGACAATTATTATGGAACTCAAAAGCCTGTTTCTCGGCCTCGTCTTTACTATAGGCGTATTTGCCATAAAGAGTGGGATAGGTCTGCACTATTTCCTGATCCAGAGAAGAAAGCTGATGTCAAAGCTCATCTTCCTTTCTCTGTACTGCCTTGTTTATCTACTTATCTTTGTGCTCTCCTCTCACATCCTGCAAAGGATCAATATCATCCATTACTTTGAAATAGTACAAGGCTTTCTGAAATCAGGGATGTTTATCCACATCCTGATGGCGGGTGGACTTATCATCTGGGGAATTGTTCTGCTGAAAAGAGAAAATAGGCCAGGTAAGGGAAGTTTTGCTTGGCTGGCCCTGATTATCCCCTGCCCTGTCTGTATCATGGTCATCTTTTTCAGCACTGCTTTCCTCATTTCATATTTTCCCAATTTCGGATGTATGGCTGTCCTGGAGGCCTATCTGGGATTTATGGTTATTGTAATCATTACACTAATCAGCATGGCTTTGTTAGGTACCAGGACCGATTCAACTTCTGAATCTATCCTGGGAGCAGCCATGCTGATCATTGCGGCCTATTTCTTTTTATCTGTCATCATGATGCCTCAATTTGGGGACATGGGCGAGATTTACAGGTTGGCCACCTATCAGGGAGAAAAACAGATTGTGAGCCCACAGGATGCTCTCTTTTTGTGTTTCACAATGGCAGCCCTTTTCACCACAGGTTTTTTGGCTATGAGAAGAAAGATAAGGAAGGAAAAGAAATGGACTTCGGCGCCTTTTTGAAATCAATAATCTATATTGTTTCCGGTTCTCTCCTCTATCCGGTCTTGTTTCTATTGGTCCTCTTGATCCTATGGATCCTTGTTTACTCTGGGTCCTTTTTTGCCGAATGGTTGGAACGGCTCAGATCGATCAAATACTCTCCTGCGGAGATTCCCAGATTGATGAGAGGAGCGAGCGATCAAAGGATCTTTTCACATCGGGTCAACTCATATCTGGAAGAGCTCAGGCTTTTGCTGAACAATGGCTCTCGACCAGGTGAACTGGAGATAGAAAACATCCTTCAGGAAACGAGTTTGAAAACCTGGAAATCTCTTGATCGCATCAGGATGACTGTCCGTGTCGGGCCTAGTCTTGGGTTAATAGGTACCTTGATTCCCATGGGAACAGGTCTGGCAGCACTGGGCCAGGGCGACATGACCAAGTTATCCTCGGATCTTGTCATCGCCTTTACCACCACTGTCGTGGGGCTGGCCGTTGGGATAACTGCCTATTTCTTTTACACCATAAAAAGAAGGTGGGTGGAGGAGGACATCAAGAACATGGAACTGGCTACCGAGATACTGGCCGGCGATTCTTCAAAGGAGCAAGAGCTATGAGATACATCAAGAAGAGGAGGGTCTTTGGAGACCACCAGGGCAGCCAGGCCCCTGATGAAAATGACCCATTAACCGGCGTGGCCAATCTCTTTGACATCGGGCTGGTCTTCATCGTGGGCCTGATCATTACCCTGTTTACTGCATATCATCTTCAGGATCTTTTCAGCGAAAAGTCGGACATTACCATAATGAAAAAAAACAAGAATGAAGAATTAGAGATCATTACCAAGAAAGGAAAGAAGATCAAGGCTGTGAAAGTGACAAAAAAGAAGGCAGAAGGACACGGGGAACGGCTTGGAGTGACTTACAGATTAGAAGACGGGTCGATGGTCTATGTGCCGGATTAGTGAAAGAAGGGGAAAGATAAAACCAAAGAAAGGCTCCTCTGTCGTAAGGTCCGCCTTTTCATTTTTCTTTCTATTCGTCATCATCTGGAGTGCACATCCGGTATTTTCCTATCCAGTAAAGTTTACCGATGCCCAAGGCAATAGAATTACCATCACGCAAAGACCCACGCGCGTAGTCTCTCTGGTGCCTTCCATTACCGAGATCATATTCAAGATCGGGGCGGGGGATGCGATAAAGGCCATCACTTACCACAGTAGTTATACCCCTGAATCGACGGATAAAGAGATTATCGGAGGCTTCTTTTTTCCCTCTTTAAGCCGAATAGAAAAGATTAATCCGGATATCATTTTTGTATCCAATCTCCATAAGAAGGTAAAGGAAGGGTTCCAGAGGAGGTGTCTACTTATTAACCTCGAGACAGTTTCCATATCGGACACCTATAAGAATATCTTTTTATTAGGCAAGATCTTCAACAAAGAAAAAGAGGCTGCCCGAATCGTGGATGAGATAAAAGAGCAGCTTAATACCATTGAGAAAAAAGTAGCCAAGATCCCTCCCTCAAGACAAAAAAGAGTTATCCGGCTTATGGGACGTGATCTTGTAATGGTCCCCGGGGATGATTCCTTCCAAAACGAGCTAATCAGGGCCGCAGGCGGCATTCCTCCTAAGCTTAATAAAAAGGGTCATATTGTGACCATAACCAAGGATGAATGGATGAGATTCAATCCCCAGGTCGTATATGGTTGCGGCGGGGATAGGGATACTGCAAAAAAATTCTTCGACCGGCCCGGATGGAGGGATGTGGAGGCAGTAAAAAATGGCAAGATATTTTACTTTCCTTGCGATCTGACCTGCAGGGCCTCTACCCATGCCGGTCATTTTGTGTCTTGGCTATCAGCAAAGGTTTACGAAGATGAGTTTTCCAGGGAGGAAGGGCAGGTCCTCGAAGATCATGTATTCAAATCACGCAGTTTTGATATAGATCTAGATTACATAAAGGATGCTCGTATTGCATACAGCAATATACATGATTTCTCAAACAAGACCCTGATCATCGATTTTAAGGAACCTTTGTCAGTGGTTTCAACACTTGAAGGAGCGCGTAAAGGGATAGAATCAGTCGGCAACCATTATTCCTCTCCCCCTTGCTGGGGGATTGGGCATAAACACGGTTTGAAGGAAATAAGGGAGCGAGTATATC
>MAXT01000277.1:0-4791 GCA_001751225.1 Desulfuromonadales bacterium C00003107
ACCAACGGCAAGTCGACCACTACCTGCCTGCTGGGCGAGGTGTTTCGCGCTTGGGGCAAACGGAGTTTTGTCGGCGGCAACCTCGGCACCCCCCTCATCGAAGCAGTGGAAGAGGAGTGGGACTGGCTGCTGGTGGAGATTTCTTCCTTTCAACTCGAAGCCATCGACAGCTTTCGCCCCCGCTACGGACTGTTACTCAACCTCAGCCCCGATCACCTCGACCGATATCCCGACATGGCCGCTTATCTGGCTGCCAAGCAGCAGTTGTTCCTTAATATGGCCGATGACGATGTGGCGGTACTCAATGGCGACGACCCTCAGGTATTGGCCTTGGCCGAGGAAGCGCCCTGTCGCAAGGTGTTGTTTTCCTCCCAGTGCTTGCTTGATGAAGGCATGAGCCGGGTTGGCGATGAGCTGGTGTGGCGCTGGGCCGGGCGGGAAGTTCGTTTTGCCGCCAACCAGTTGATGTTGTGCGGTAGCCATAACCTGGAAAACGTCATGGCCGCTCTGATTCCGCCACTGCTTGAGGGCTGTCCGGCGGAGGTCGCCTGGTCGGCGGTGTGCACCTTTGGCGGTCTTGATCATCGCATGGTGCGGGTCAGGGAACTGGACGGAGTGGTCTGGTACAACGATTCCAAGGGCACCAATGTCGGCAGCGTGGTCAAGAGCTTGGCCGGGTTGGCCGCGCCGGTGACCCTGATTGCTGGAGGCCGGGATAAGGGCGGTGATTACGGTCCTTTGGCTGAAGTGGCAGTCGGCAAGGTCGCCCAGCTGATTCTTATCGGCGAAGCGGCGGAGCGCATGGAAAAAGCCCTCGAAGGCAGAGTTTCCAGTCATCGAGCCGCGACTCTGGAAGAAGCGGTGCTCCTTGCGCATCGATTAACTCCAAAGGGTGGTTCGGTGTTGCTCTCGCCGGCCTGCTCAAGTTTCGACATGTTCAGATCCTATGCCGAACGGGGTGAGGTCTTCGTGCAAGCGGTGAAACAGTTGCCCGCGAAAGGGAAGGGCTGAGTCATGACCTTGCAACGGGATTACGATCATACCATTCTGGTGCTGGCGGTCGCGCTGACCTGCTTCGGCCTAGTCATGGTCTATTCGTCCTCTTCGGTTATGGCGGCGGAAAAATATCAGGACGGTTTCCATTTTCTCAAACGGCAGGGTCTGTTTTCAGTGGCTGGTTTTGCTCTGCTGGCAGGTTTTATGCGTTTTGATTATCACCTTTGGCGCAAGTTTGCGGTGGTGGGCCTGCTGTGCAGTGCTTTGGCCCTGATTCTGGTACTGGTGCCCGGCATCGGCGCCCAGATCAACGGTGCCAGCCGTTGGATTCAGTTGCCAGGTTTCAACTTTCAGCCCGCCGAGGCTGTGAAATTGGCCATGGTGGTCTATGTTGCTCACTCCCTGGCCAAAAAACAGGACAAAGTCAAGACCTTCAAGTTGGGTATTTTGCCCTACATGATCGTGTTGTCGCTGCTGCTCGGTCTGCTGTTGATGCAGCCCGATCTCGGCAGCGCCATGACCTTGGCTATCGTCGCCGGCCTGATGTTACTGGCCGCCGGCACCCGCATCAGCCACATGCTCTATATTGCGCTGTTGTCGCTGCCCTTTCTATATTATGCGGTGTGGCACGTGGCCTATCGGCGACGGCGGATCATGGCCTTCCTCGATCCCTGGCAGGACCCGACAGATAGCGGATTCCAGATCATTCAGAGCCTGATCGCTTTTGGTACCGGAGGTCTATTCGGTAACGGCCTTGGCGAAGGCAAACAGAAACTCTTTTATCTTCCCGAAGCCCACACCGATTTTATTTTTTCGGTAGTCGGTGAAGAACTCGGTTTTGCTGGCGTGCTGGTGATTACTGCCATGTTTCTGATGCTGGTGTTACGGGGTTTTCGTACAGCACTACAGGCACAGGACGATTTCGGCCGGCATCTTGCCTTCGGCATAACCACTCTGCTCGGCCTGGAGGCCTTTATCAATATCGCTGTGGTTATGGGGCTATTACCGACCAAGGGCCTGGCTCTGCCCTTTGTTTCTTACGGCGGCACCAGCTTGCTGGTGACCATGGCGGCAGTGGGGATTTTGTTGAATGTTTCAAGTCAGACCAAGGAGGGGACGTCATGAAATTATTGCTGGCGGGCGGCGGCACCGGCGGCCATCTTTTTCCGGCCGTGGCTCTGGCTCAGAAACTACTGGCCAGCGATGCCGACGCGCAGGTGTTGTTTGTCGGTACCAAGCGAGGCATTGAGGCGCGGGTTTTGCCTGAGCTCGGCCTGCCGCTGGAGACGGTGAATATTCGTGGTCTGGTCGGTCAGGGGATCTGGGGCAAATTGCGTCTGCTGCCCCAACTGGCGTACAGTATTCGTCAGGCGTCGCGCATCCTTGACCGGTTTAAACCCGATGTGGTATTGGGAGTGGGCGGTTACGCCTCCGGACCGGCGCTGCTGGCGGCACGCTTGAAAGGCATCCCCTGCGTCATTCACGAACAGAATGCCTGGCCGGGACTGACCAACCGATTGCTGGCTCGCTGGGCCGAGCGAGTCTGTCTGTCCTTCAGCGAAGCGGATCGGGCCTTTAATCGCGGCCGCACCATTTTGACCGGTAATCCTCTGCGCAGCGGCATGGAAGATTGCCCGCCCTTGCCGGTGGACCAACCGACTCTGCTGATATTTGGTGGCAGTCGCGGCGCGCGAGCTATCAACCGGGCCATGGTCGGAGCTTTGCCCCACCTCGAGAAATTCCGTGGCAGTCTGCGGATTCTTCATCAGACCGGTGCTGCCGATCTGCAAGAGGTACAGGAGGGCTACCGTCAGGCCGGCTGGCACGATGCTGAGGTGGTGCCCTTTATTAACGACATGGCAGCGGCTTACGCGAATGCACATCTGGTAATTTGCCGGGCTGGAGCTACCACCCTCGCCGAGTTGACTGTCTGTGGTCGCCCGGCAATTTTGATTCCCTACCCCTTTGCCGCGGCCGATCATCAGACCGCCAATGCGCGTATGCTGAGTAGCAAGGGGGCCGGACTGATGTTGTCTCAAAGCGAAATGACCAGCGATTATTTGGCCCGTATGGCCAGCGATCTATTGCAGGATCGGTCTCGATTGAACTCGATGGCTGGTGTCGCTCGATCCCTCGCTAAGCGAGGGGCTGCAGAGATAATTTTAGAAGAATGTCACCGCATTGCCGAACGTTCGGCAATGGCATCACTAAAAGAAAAATAGGTTATTCATGTACGGAAAAATTCGCAAAATACATTTTGTAGGTATCGGCGGTATCGGCATGAGCGGCATCGCCGAGGTGCTGCTTAATCTAGGCTACCGGGTGTCCGGCTCTGATCTGCGGGAATCTGAAATAACCCGTCGGCTCATCGAGTTGGGTGGTGAGATTTGTTACGGCCATGCAGCGGAAAATCTGCAGGAGGTTGACGTGGTGGTGACCTCCACAGCAGTGAAGTCCGATAATCCCGAAGTTTTGGAAGCTCACCGCCTCTTGGTACCGGTTATTCCTCGGGCGGAGATGCTGGCCGAGTTGATGCGCATGAAATACGGCATTGCCGTGGCCGGCACCCACGGCAAGACCACCACCACCAGTATGGTGGCGACGGTTCTGTCCCACGGCGGCATTGATCCTACTGTCGTTATCGGCGGACGCCTCGACTCCATCGGTTCCAATGCCAAGCTCGGTCAGGGCAAGTTCCTGGTGGCTGAGGCCGACGAATCCGACGGCTCTTTCATGAAACTGTCGCCTACCATCGCGGTGGTTACTAATGTCGATGCCGATCACCTCGACTTTTATCGGGATCTGGACCAGATCAAGGAGACCTTTTGCGAGTTCATCAACAAGGTGCCCTTCTTCGGTGTGGCGGTGTTGTGCCTCGACGACGCTAATATTCAAAGTTTGATACCGCAAGTGCAGAAGCGTTTCATTACCTACGGTCTCTCTACTCAGGCTGACTTTCACGCCATCGATATCGAGTATCGGGAGGAGCGTAGCAGCTTCACAGTCTGTTATCAGGGCGAGCGTCTCGGCCGCCTGTCTATGCGCATGCCGGGTCAGCACAACGTGCTCAATGCCCTGGCGGCGGTTGCTGTGGCTCACGAGCTCGAGATCCCTTTCGCCACCATTACCGAGGCCTTTCAAGATTTCTGCGGTGTTCAGCGACGCTTCCAGTGCAAATACCAGCAGGACGATATCATGGTGGTCGATGACTATGGTCATCATCCAGCGGAGGTTCGTGTGACCCTGGCGGCTGCCCGGGCCGGCTGGGACCGGCGTGTGGTGGCGGTGTTTCAGCCCCATCGTCACAGCCGCACCGCGGCACTGTTCGACGATTTCGTTACTGCCTTCTACCAGGCCGATCATTTGGTGGTTATGGATATCTATGCTGCCGGGGAGCAGCCTATCGACGGTGTTGACGCTAAGCGTATGGTGGAAGAGATTCATGGCCATGGCCATAAGGATGCTCATTTTCTGGCTACTGCCGAAGAGGTGGTGGATCATCTGCGAAGCACGGTGCGGCCAGGGGATCTGGTGATTACCCTTGGAGCCGGCAATGTGTGGCAGGTCGGCGAAAGTCTGATCGAGCACTTGCGACAGGGCGAAATTGACTGAATCTATTGTTCAAGAGATGCGCGCCGCCTTGCGCGGTGAGGTACTGACCTCTGAGCCGATGAGCCGCCATACCACTTGGCGAATCGGCGGCCTGGCCGATCTCTTTGTGCAGCCGCAGGACCGGGACGACTTGTTGGTTGCCCTACGGGTGCTTCAGCAGGCCAAGATTCCCTGGCAGGTAAT
>MAXT01000277.1:4855-7604 GCA_001751225.1 Desulfuromonadales bacterium C00003107
CGGCTCATGACCCTGGTGCGGGAGGCAAGCCGGCTCAGTCTTGGCGGTTTGGAACAATTGGCCGGCATCCCAGGAACCCTCGGTGGCGCGGTCGCGATGAATGCGGGTGCCGGTGAACAGGATCTCGGCAGGTTGGTGCGCACGGTGGTACTGGCTGGGGTTGACGGCGAGGAAGAATGGACAGCCGAGCAGCTTCGTTTCGATTATCGTTCCAGCAATCTGCCCGCCGGACGGGTGGTGGTGGCCGTTCAGCTCAAGTTGGTGAATGCTGAGGCGGAAGGGCTGCGGGAGGAAATCAAGCAGCGACTGCTGCAGCGAAGACGTTCCCAGGGTGTTGGCCGGCCCAATGCTGGATCAGTCTTTAAAAATCCTCCTGGCGAACAGGCCTGGAAGCTCATCGACCGGGCTGGCATGCGGGGCGCTGTAGTCGGCGGGGCGCGGGTTTCGGAACGGCACAGCAATTTTATCGTCAATGGCGGTTCAGCCAGGGCGGCAGACGTGCTGACGCTGATGGGACAGATTCAGGATCGAGTATTTCGGCAGAGCGGCATTAGCCTGGAACCCGAAGTTCGTATTATCGGCGAACTATGATGGCTCAGCCATCTAATGATGAATAATGTTTTTGTAAGTGCATCAACTGTAACCGTTAACCCAAGCTGCCGGCCAAGGCGGCGGAAAGCGACTGACAGGAATGTTTGGTGACACCCCTCAAGAAAAACCGATAGCGGTACTAATGGGAGGCCTTTCGGCGGAACGGGAGGTGTCCCTGAGGACCGGCGATGCGGTGCTGCAGTCCCTGAAAAGGCTGGGCTATTCGGCTTTTGCTATTGACGCCGGTCGTGATTTGCCGAGCCGATTGACCTGGCAGCAGGCTTCAAAAGTTTTTATCGCCCTGCACGGTCGCTACGGCGAGGACGGTACCGTGCAGGGGCTGTTGGAGGTGATGCAATTGCCCTACACGGGAAGCGGAGTTCTGGCTTCGAGTGTAGCTATGGACAAGGTGGTGACCAAGAAGTTGCTGGTCTATCATAACCAGCCGACTCCTGCTTTTGCTGTCTGCACCGCGGCTGACTTGGAGTCAGGTTCGTTGGCTGACTTCCCCCCTCTGCCGGTGGTCGTCAAGCCGGCCCGGGAAGGGTCCACCATCGGTATCAGCCTGGTGCACAAAGAAGAGGAACTGCAGGCCGCATTGGAAGAAGCCCTGCGTCACGACGATTTGGTGCTTGTCGAACAATTTATCGCCGGGCGAGAGGTCACGGTCGGTGTGCTTGACGGCGAGGCGCTGCCCATTATCGAAGTGGTGCCCGAGGGCGGTTTTTATGATTATCAGGCCAAGTATACCGCTGGCCGCACCGAATGTCTGTTGCCGGCACCTCTGGAAGAAAAGCTCTATGCCGACCTGCAGCAAGCCGCAGTAGAGGTGTTTCATATCCTCGGCTGTTCCGGTGCTGCCCGCATCGATTTTATGATTCGCGACGATGAATTCTTTTGCCTGGAAGCCAATACCATTCCGGGCATGACAGAAACCAGTTTGCTGCCCAAGGCCGCCGCAGCCGCCGGCATCTCTTTCGACCAGTTGGTCGAGCGGATTCTGGCTGGAACCGGAATCAATAAGTAGGGGATAGAGTGCGTAGCCTAAAACAGCCCAGATCGGTTCGTAGAAACCGTCGAAAAAAACAGAAGCAGCCATTGCCATGGAAGCAGCTGCTGGCCCGTTTACTCAGGGTCACGGTCTTCTGTGGCAGTGTGGCCTTTCTTCTGTTCGGCGCGGTGCTGATTGGAAGGCTGCTGTTGGTCTCCGGCTATTTTTCTGTGACATCGGTGCGGGTCGAGAATAACCAGCGTCTGTTGCAAGAAGAGGTATTGGCTTTGTCGGATATCGAACAAGGCAGCAATATTTTCGATCTTGACCTTGATATGATCGGCGGAAAGATCGAAGAAAATTCCTGGGTGGCCAGCGCTCAAGTGGAACGGGTCTTTCCCAACGAAGTGACGATTCGCATCGAAGAGCGCCAGCCCCAAGCTATAGTCCGCCTTGGCTACCTCTATTATGTTGATATTGACGGGGAAATCTTTAAAATGCTTGATGCTGGCGACCGTCTCGATTACCCTCTGATATCCGGTATCGATCGACAGTTGCTGCTGGACAATCCGGAGCAGGCTCGCGAGTTGCTGCTGGGGGCTTTGGGGCTGCTGGCCGAGCTTGCGGAGCGCCGGGTGTTCAGTCTTGATCAGGTATCGGAATTGCGGGTTACGACCCAGGAGGGAATTACCCTCTATACCTATCGGGGCGGGGTGCCGGTGCGTTTCGGACAGAACGGTTATAGTACCAAGCTCGATCGCCTGGAGCGCATCTATCGGGAGCTTCAGCCTCGGCTCGCTTCCATTGATTATATCGATCTCAACGTTGTCGAACGCGTTATTGTCAAGCTCGAGAGCCATCGCAACCGCGGCCGGGGCTAGTCTGTGTTCCGATTGAATTTATGGGGCTAGTTTACCAAGGGGGAAGGTACACCATGAGCAATCACAAGGAGAATCTGATCGTCGGACTTGATATCGGCACGACCAAGATCTGCGCCATCGTCGGCAATCTGACCGACGAAGGGTTGGATATTGTCGGCATCGGTACCAGTCCCTCCCGTGGGCTGCGCAAGGGGGTGGTGATCAATATAGAGAGCACCGTCGAGTCGATTCAGAAGGCTCTGCAAGAGGCGGAGCTGATGGCCGGCTGCGAAATAAAGTCGGTCTT
>MAXT01000278.1 GCA_001751225.1 Desulfuromonadales bacterium C00003107
GATAAATTGGCACGTCCCCCAATCCTGCATTAGTCTGCGTGGGTCTGCGGTTAACATAAATGATTCAGGGCAGAAAAAGTGTTAGCGTGTACAGTGAAAAAGGCCGAAAAGCACACCAAGGATACGAAGGGGAAAGTAAGGAAGAAAGATACGAGCTAAATCATAAGGATTAATATGGATGACGAAGTGTTTCTAGAGATGAATAAGGGCCCTGAAGAAATGGCGCAGGAAATTCGTCTTGCCTTGCCGCGGTAGTGAAATGATACGAATTCGGTATGATCAGCCAGGGAAAGGCGGGCCAAATGTCAGGTTATAATCCCGACGAAAGCGGATTTGCTCGATGTCCTTTCCATGCATTTCTCAAAAGTGCTTGTTTTGCTTGCGGTCGCAAATAAAATCAAAGCGGGCCAAGCGGACGAGTTGCCCTGCTGCGTCCTGGAGTATATCATTGAAAATTACTGCGCTAAGTAATTTTGTTGAGAGGTCGTGCCGCGGCGGGTTAAAACTATTCACATAGTATTTCATTCCAATAGTTAAGTACCTGGCATGACTCTCTAGCACAGTTTCACTGAGGTGACACAATGAAACAGCTAATGAAACTCTGTACGCCCCGTGACAGCGTCTTCGATCCCCAGAGAAGGGATACAGTTCTGGATTTGGCGGATCTCATAGATGACCGCATCAAACCGGAAGAATTTTTTACTGAGAACTATGTCACCGAAGGAATGAAAACCCTGCTTGAGCATGCCTTCAGGCGACAGGAAGGTAAAAGCGAGCAGGGGGTCTTCAAGCTGAAACAGGCGATGGGCGGAGGGAAGACGCACAGCCTGCTGGTGCTCGGCTTGCTTGCTCGTCATACCGAGTTCCGCGATACTGTTATGGGTAGCTTTTACAAACCGGATCGGGACTTCGGCCCGGTAAAAGTAATTGCTTTTTCCGGCCGTGAATCAGATGCGCCGCTTGGTATTTGGGGATCGCTGGCCGAACAGCTCGGCAAGAAGGAGCACTTTAAAGACAGCTATTCTCCGCTGCAGGCCCCGGGACAGAAGGCATGGGAAAATCTTTTCGCTGATGAAACGGTTCTGATTCTGCTAGACGAGCTTGCGCCCTATTTTGAGAACGCTCGGTCCCGTGCCATCGGCAATTCGGATCTTGCACAGGTGACCGCCACAGCCCTTTCAAATCTCCTGGTGGCCATCGGCAAGGAGGCATGTTCCCGCGTTTGTCTGGTTATTTCAGACCTAGCGGTCTCCTATGCAAGAGGTAGCGCTCAAATAGCTTCAGTCCTGGCCGACTTTGAAAAGGAGACGCACCGTGCCGCCATGACATTAGAGCCTGTTAGGTTGAATTCAGACGAACTATATTACGTACTCCGAAAACGGATCTTCGAGCACCTGCCAGCTGAAAAAGAAATCGACGAAGTTGCCCAAGCGTACGCTAAGGCTATCCGCTCGGCTAAACAGATGGCCATAACCAGCGAGTCGCCAGAAGAGTTCGCTCAACGGATCGTTTCCTCCTATCCCTTTCATCCCGGTATCCGCGACCTGTATGCCCGGTTTCGCGAAAATCCGGGTTTTCAACAAACCCGCGGGCTTATACGGCTCATGCGGATCATAACCGCACGCTTGTGGGGCACCGGCATAGCAGATCGGCGTTACCTTATTTCGGCCCATGATCTGGATCTGAACGATCAAGAAACTCGGGCCGAAATCAGCCAGATCAATAGCACGTTGGAAAATGCTGTTGCACACGACCTTGCTTCGGAAGGCTCCGCAGTGGCTGAGATAATGGACGCCAATCTGGGTTCTACCGATGCCACGGATGCATGTAAGCTGCTGTTGATGTCGTCTCTCGCGAACGTCCCGAATGCTGTGCTTGGCCTGTCAATCCCCGAACTGATTGCGTACCTTTGCGAACCCGACAGGGATGTCTCTCGCCTCAAGGGAGACGTCTTGGAAAAACTGGCTACCGCCGCCTGGTACCTTCACAGCACCCGCGATGGCAAGCTCCATTTTAGAAACGTCCAGAACCTCAATGCAAAGCTCGAATCGCTGGTCAAGGCGTACTTGCCCGAGCAGGCCCTCAAAGAGCTACGCCAGCATCTCAATCAGTTGTTTCAGATTACTAACGGCTGGTGCTATCAGAAAATCGGGGTGTTGCCCGCTGTCGATGAAATAGAGCTTGAGCAAGACAGGGTAACCTTAGTAATAAGCGAACCGGTTTCAGGCGCAGGCTTGAGGCACGAGCTCAGGGAATTTTACGAACAAGGCACTTGGAAGAATCGGATTGCCTTTCTGACCGGCACGAAGAACACATACGATCAGCTTATCGACATAGGTAAACGGCTAAAGGCCATCCAGCACATTCTCGATGAACTACAAGCCGAGCAGTTGCAGGATTCCGACCCGCAGATGATTCAAGCCAAAGATTTGGAGGACCGAATCCGGCAAAATTTCCATTCTGCTGTTCGAGAAACCTTTACCACCATCTGGTACACCACTGAATCCGGATTAGTGAGTGCGGATTTTCTAATGAAGTTTGAAGAAAACAAGTACAGTGGGGAACAACAGATCCTTGACGTGCTCAAGGAAAAGATGAAGTTCACCGAGGACGTTTCGGGCGAGACCTTCCGCAAGAAATGCGAGCAGCGGTTGTTTACTCAACAGTCAATGCCATGGAGTGAGATCATGTGGCGGGCTGCTACTAATCCGAAATGGCAGTGGCACCGCCTGGACGCTCTAAACCGGCTTAAGGAAGAATGCCTTCATCGCGACGTTTGGCGCGAAGATGGCGGCTTTGTTGACAAAGGCCCCTTCCCGCAGCCTGCGACCAGTGTCTCGATTCAGGAACAAACACGCGATGACGACACTGGTGAAGTCTCCCTGCGCGTAACGCCGATTCACGGCGATACGATCTATTGGGAAGTAGGCGGTCCGGCTACATCTGCATCGGCTAAACTGGACGGCTCTATATTCAGGACCAAGGAATTGGAGATTTCCTTTCTTGCCATTGATTTTACCGGCATACACGAAGCGGGTGATCCGGTT
>MAXT01000279.1 GCA_001751225.1 Desulfuromonadales bacterium C00003107
TCAACGACCTGTGCGCCCTTTCCAGCCCAGAGGTTCCCGGCGACCAGACCAAACAGCAGGAAGAAGCAGAGTATGTGAACGATAGGTTTGCGCATGGCAAAACTCCTTGATCGAAAATGTATTATCGCAGGTAAGTGGTTTGCAGCCGGAGCACAGAGCGCCCATTGGGGCTGACGCCGCGGCTGGTGATGCGCAGCATGTCAGATTTGGTGCCGCTGGCGCCGTAGGCCTCTGAATCATCGGCTACGTCTTCAATGCTGGCAACATACTCGATGATGTATTTGGGAAGAGGATAAGGCGGAGTGGCCCCCAGGTCCCCGGCCTGATAGGTGAAAAAGTTGGGGGCGGCGGCATCCCAGTCAACCAGGTCCCAGCGGGGTGTCGTGCCGGCGGTGACCGGGGTGTACAGCCCACCGGTATCGTTGAAAGCCGGCAGAAGGGCGAGGCCACCGATGTAGCTTTCCCCATCGCGCAGCCCGGCTTCGGCCGCCTGAAAGGCCAGATCTCTCTGCTGCATGTTGCCGGCCATCCGTTCCTGCAGGGTGGTGCTCTGCATGGCGCCCAGACCGAAGAGCGTCAGCAGCAAAATCAGCAACACGCTGGTGATTAAAACCACGCCTTGTTCGTTCTGTATCGTTTTAGCAAAGCTCATAACCTTCTCTCCCTTAGCGCAGACGGTTTCGGATACCGACAGTGTTGATCATCACAAGTCGCAGCCGCCGGTCGTCTACCGGATCGAAGTCATTGATGCCATCACCGTCAACGTCATACTGATTCGTGTCCAGCGGGGCCCTGGCGATGATCTGGGGGGAGCGCACCAGCAGGCCGACCCGGACACTGACGACATCCCCCCAGTCGGCAACAGTCGTTGCCGTTCGGTAGACATCGGCTGTGCGATCAGCGTCGGTATCCTCGCCGTAGCGGATCTGCATACTTTCGATCCCTTCGATCAGTTCTTGGGCGGCGGCAGAGTCGATCTTCTCATAGAGGGCGGGTTCGCCGGCGACATTGTTGCGAATATAATAGGTCCGGGTTTGGGGAAAGAGGATCTGGGAACCTACGTCATAAGCGTGTCCCAGTTCCTTGGTGGCGTTGCCCGGGGTCCCCACTCCTGTATTATGCACGGTATTCCCGCTGGCATCGGTGTAGTTGGTTGTCTGAAATACGCTTGCCCCTTCACAGTCGGTGATGAGCAGAATATCGCCCCCAGAAGTGTTGATAAGGGGGGATAAGCCCGCTGTAAGCTTAATGTCAGCCGATTGGACGGGCATCTTCTGGGTGACTTCAATCGTCGTGTTTGAATCCACACCCCGAATGACCAGAATGTCGCTGCCGCTGACTGGGTTAACCAGGCCCATATCGCCCGCAACTATAGAGGTGGGGATAACTGCGCCACTGTCATCGGCCCAGGTATTGACGCCGGTCGCCTCAAGGCCATAGATCGCCTGGCTGAAATTGAAATTGAAGTAGGACGGGTTGTTCAAGGTATTGGTGTAAGCACTGACGTCTTGCAGGCAGCCCAGAAAGCCCGCACCAAGAAGATCGCTCCGCAAAACGTGCATGGCGAAGCGGCCATTTTCCTGGGTGCGGCTCAGTTGATCGGTGACGGCGTAGCTGGTGGTACTGCCGACAAAGACCCGGTGTATCCCCCCCAGCAGCACCAGGCTGATGACCATGGCGATCATCAATTCCACCAGGGTTAGCCCGATCTGGCACTTCTGCTTCTTGACGAAAGTTTTCATAGGCGTGTCACCACTGTTACAGAGTCGTTCCCTCCGGCTTCGGTCCATTGGACCACCACGGTTGCAATGACGCCGCTGACATCGACCGAACCATCGCCCTGGGCCAACCGGAGCAACAAACTATTCTTCCACTGTGTCAGATCGGTCAGAACCATCCCGGTGTAGGTTACGCCGACGGGGGTGCCAAGGCCAATGTCGTAATCCTCGCCGAGGGCGTCTGTCCGGTTGGCACGCATCCGGTCCAGAATGTCCTCGGCCGCCAACACGGCCTGAGAGCGGATCAGGGCACTGTTGTTGTTGCGAAGTCCGCCTGTCTGAAGCGCTGCCAGCCCAATCAACCCTACGGAAATGATGACCAGTGCCACAAGCACTTCGATCAGGGTGAATCCCTGCTCGTTGATCTGCGAAAAGAATCGGGAGGTCTTTTTCATGGCAAGTCCTGTATCCTTTGGCTATGGCTACTGAATTCGGGCACGACCCATTACGGAAAGAACGATGTCGAGGCTTCGGCTACCATCTGGGTTGGTGGAGGTAATGGTGCCGTTCCCCGGCGAAACGATGAATCCGCTGGCCTGGAAACGGAGGGCATCGTCCACGTTGGCGTTGCCGGTCATGGTGACCTGGCCAAAGTCAGCGAAGCTGCGGATCAGCTCTTCATTGGCATCGCGCACTCCATCACCGTTATTGTCGGCAAAGATGATGAAGCCGGTTTCCCATCCCGACCCGCCAGCGGCAGTACAACTGGGTGCAGGCGTTGCTGGGATGTTGTCCGCGGTTGGATCGGCACTGCGGCACAGTGAAACGACCTGCCCTCGGGTAACGGCTTCACTCCGGGTCAGGGTGATGGCCGCCAACAGGTCGTTGGTCGCCGCATTGACCGCGTTGCGATTGGTAAAGCCTCTGAAACTGTAGGTACCGATGCTCAGGACGATTGTCATAACGGCCATGGCGACGATTAGTTCCACCAGGGTCAGGCCGCTTTCACTGTGATCAGAGTGTGTTTCCGGGCTTAGTCGGCTCATGGGCATCCCCTATCCATGTCAATAATCGCTTCTTAATTAGCAAACAGTGTGCCAGCAAAGAAGGTGTTATCCAGTGAACACTATCTATCTATAAAATAACGATTTTCATGAAGTGTGTAAGGATTAATCCTTAAGGCAATTGAGGGGTGAGGGTGCAAAAATTGCGTGGCTGGTGACGGTTTGGGTGATAAGAAACTACTTTTTCGGGGTCGGCGCCCGAAAACTTACCACCCCTTCATTAGGCCGTCAACGAAAAATCATTGTGCCCAATCCCGGACCATGCACGCTGAAGCCCGAGGTGTGCCGCCAGCGCATGATCTTGCGGATCAGATCATCGCCGACCTTCCCTGCCCTTTTCAGCATCTTGGGCACGGCGGCGGAAACAACTCCTGCAAGGGCTGCAGATCGATCCACGGCATCACGAAAAAGGTGCTGCTTTCGGAAAACAGCCCATCAGCCACCAGGAGGTGCAAATGCGGGTGCCATTTGCCGTAATCGCCAAATGTCTGTACTGCCATCACGGCCCCAGGACACCTCCTTGCACCCCGAGCGCTGTGCGAAAGAAGCTCAACAGGCTGTTGCTGGCAAAGCTTGCCCAACAGCTTGCGGTCGTATTTGAATTGGCCGCGAAGAATGATGGGGCGACTGAAGACGTACTGCCGATGGGAAGCGGGATAGAGAATGGAATCTTTCGGGTGCTCGCAGAACTGTATCCACCTTTACAGGCCACACTGCTAAACCACTAAAATATAGTGAAAATCAAATCTACGCAAAAAAGAAGTACGCAAATTATGCATTAATGGAATATGCATAATTTGCGCATCCTGGTTAAGTCAGTAATGGGTCGCCTTCTTCCGCAAGGCCCCCGCCACGCCCCTACATATGCGCTAGACCGGTTGCGGTGGAGTCGACCTGTACCTGAAGGTTGCTGTTCTCGTTAACGCGCACAAAAATCGTTTGATTGGAGGTTCCTTGCGGCCTGAAGGTGACAGAAAAGCTACCGCTTTTCTGCCAAACATCGCCCAATGCGACCTTCGCTTCAACCGTAATACCATTTGGGAAGGTGGTATCCGATCCAGCGAGGGAATACTTGTGGTTGCTCAGATCGATGGTCACGGTGGTGTTCTGATTCTGTTGCACCGCCTGACTTCGGCCACGACGCAATATTGAAACGACCTCCCTGGCGGCTGCCTTGTATTGGGAACTCTTTCGCCAACTGCTGGTAGCGGGGACGGCAATGGCCATCATGATTGCCAGGATCGCTAAGGTGACGATCAGTTCCATCAGGGTAAAACCGCGATTATTCATTGGCCGGCCCTTCATTTTGAATAAAAGTAGGATTCATTGTGAACTCCTGTTGATTCCGCCCGCCGAAACCGTCTTCCACCACTACGGTTACCGTAGTCGGCCCTGGCTGCCACTGTTCAACGGTCCAGGTCAGCCGGCCGTTATCGCTGTCGAGCTGCATGCCGGTTGGCGCTTCCAGCAGCAGATAGGTCAGCAGATCCTGGTCGGCATCGACCGCTTCGAGCTGATAACTATAACCACCCGCAGCAAGTTTTTCTGGGGGCCGCGAGACAAACCGCGGCGGGGCGTTTCCTGCCTCGATCTCGCCGCTGCGCACTGGCCTACCCTGCT
The DNA here is from genome assembly GCA_001751225.1 of Desulfuromonadales bacterium C00003107. Taxonomy (GTDB): domain Bacteria; phylum Desulfobacterota; class Desulfuromonadia; order Desulfuromonadales; family Syntrophotaleaceae; genus Syntrophotalea_A. The sequence continues at coordinate 4,403 of MAXT01000279.1, forward strand.
GCACTTCTCGCTCGGGAGTTACTTCGACGGCGATCCTGTCGCCGCGTCGAAAATACTCCCCCGGCAACAAAGGATCCTGCAGATCTTCGATTTCCTCGCCGTTCACAAACCAGCGGCAAGAATAATTGACATCGGCATCCTCGCTATCCATGAGTTTCGGTAGCACCTCGATGCCGCTCTCTGCGTGAAAGGGCGCCGGCCGATAGGTGAGATCGAGAACCTGCGGCGGCCCTTCTGCCGCCATCACGGCAGTGCTTAGAACGCAGCAAAAAAACATAAATCCCTGCCACATCCATCCAAAACCATAACGTTTACCCATCGTCATCACCAATTCATCCAATAAAGGGGATAAACAGTTTCGATCTGATCCAGTTCCACACTGGGGAAGGCGCCACCCGAACCGATCAAAATCGAGGTACTGCCATCCTTACCGATCACTATGACCAGCCCCGAAGGGATGCCCTCACCGACAGCCAATGAGCGATCAGCACGGCGTAACACATAAGGGGAATCCTCAGACCCAGCCTGCGCCCGCTTGCTACTCGCCGCAGACTGGTTCTCAGCAAACTCGTCGGTGCCGGCTGTTGTCCACCAATTGTAGACCGCTTCGCCCGTACGGGCCTTGACCGCATACAGCCTCGACACGCCAAGGTTGCCCCCGGCGCAGGGGTCGTTGGAAC
>MAXT01000280.1 GCA_001751225.1 Desulfuromonadales bacterium C00003107
AAAGTATCCGGCATCGATCCTAAGGAGATCCCGCGCAAGGATCGTCGTTCCATGTCCGCCATGTCGATCTTTGCCACTATGGCCAGTCAGGATGCATTGGCTCAGTCTGGAGTGACCACTGAACAGCTGACTGGCGGCCGCCTGGGGATCTCCCTTGGCTCCACGGTTGGCAGTACCAAGACGACCGAAGAACTCTTCCGGGACTTTTTCACCGATTCCAGTCTGGAGCGGATGAAGTCGACTATCTTTTTCCAGATCATGAATCACAGTTGCGCTTCCAATGTGGCGCAAGCTTTGGGTATCAGCGGCCGTCTTTTGGCTCCGTCTGCGGCCTGCTCCACAGGCTGCCAGGCCATCGGTTACGGTTATGAGCTCATTGCCATGGGCAAGCAGGAGATGATGCTCTGCGGTGGCGCCGACGAATTTCATCCGCTGACGGCGGCGACCTTCGATAATATCAATGCTGCATCAGTCGGCTTTAATGACTCTCCTAGCTGTACACCGAGACCATTCGATCGGGCCAGGGACGGCGTGGTCTGTGCCGAAGGGGCGGGGGTAGTATTGCTCGAATCCCTCGATTCCGCCATCGAACGTGGCGCACCTATCCTTGCTGAGATCGGCGGCTTCGCCACACTTTCGGATCCAAGAAGTATCGCCAACCCCAATGTCGAGGCCATGGAGCGCTGCATGCGCCTGGCCCTGGAGGACGCCGACCTTGGTGCGGACGAGATTGGCTACATCAATGCCCACGCCACGGCTACCGAGCAGGGGGATATTGCCGAAAGCGAGGCCATATCTAGAATCTTCGGGGAGCTGGTGCCAGTCAGCAGCCTGAAAGGCCATATGGGACACACCATGGCGGCCAGTGGTTCCCTCGAGCTGATCGCTTCTTTGGAAATGATGAGCCGGGGCAGGTTGGTGCCGACCCTCAATCTGGAGGAGGTGGATCCGGCTTGCAGCACGCTTAACTATTTGCGCTTGGTTCAAACAACCGAGATCGACACTTTTGTCAAAAACAGTTTCGCCTTTGGGGGCGTTAATTCATCGATAGTGGTAAGGAGATTCAAGCATGACTGAACAGCAGATAATTGATTTGATAAATTCCTCGCTGGTAGAGGAGTTTGAACTCGATCCAGCGATGATGACTCCCGATGCTAATATCTATGAGGATTTGGGGCTCGACAGCCTTGATACGGTGGACATGGTGATCGTTCTGGAAGGGGCGTTCAAATTCAAAATTCGCGAAGAGGAGGAGATCCGTGAGATCCGCACCCTCGGTGATATCTATAGGTTTGTAAATGGCAAAAGCCGTCAGATCAAAAGGTGATGGCTAAGTAAAAAGTTTGACCTGCAACGCTGTAGATCGGACTTTATGCGACGTCTTCTCTGGACTTTTTGCGACCGAATTTAAAGTAGGAATGGCCAATGGCGGCAGTATCAGATGTTGTACAAGAAAAGTCTGACCGCAAGGTGACCCGCTTGTTCGGGCCGTCTGTGGTGGTGATGAACCTTGTTGTTTATCCGCTACTGGCTCTCTGTACTGTACTCGGAGTACTTCTTTTCCCCTTGGGATTTGTGCTTTGGAAGCTGGTCACAGATTGGGATAGTGGACGTATCATGCGCCACTTTATATGGATATATGGGCAGGGATGCCTATTTGTCATGAAGCCTTTTGTCAGGTTTCGTCGGGAGGGTTTCCAGCATTTGATGTCGGGTGAACCCTGCCTGCTAGTGGTCAACCACCTCTCCTTTTTCGATACTTATTGCATGGCGTTGCTCCCAACCTACGATGTCACCTTTGCGGTGCGGGCCTGGCCTTTTCGCATGCCATGGTACGGCTGGTTTATGCGGTTGGCCGGATACCAGGACGTTGAGAGTTTGGACTGGGATGAAATCCTAAGCTCTGCCGCTGCCACCTTTAGCAAGGGGGGGCACCTCCTTTTTTTCCCCGAAGGGCACCGCAGTCGCTCTGGCCGTTTGCAGCGTTTTTATAATGGGGCCTTTCGCTTGGCTGCAGAGTTGGATGTGCGGTTGGTTCCCTTGTGTCTCGATGGGACCAATCGGCTACTGCCCCCCAAGCGTCTCTGGTTCAGTCCCGCAGAAATTGTCCTGCGGGCGCTGCCCCCGGTGGAAGGCAAGCAATTTACCGGTCTTGAGGGACCTCGTCAACTGCGTAAGTTGGTTAAGGGACAGATGACAGAAGCTCTCGCTCAAATGCGGGGGGAAGACCCTGAAGAAAAAAAGAAAGTTTAATGCTTTCGCAAAAAACAGGTGATGGCATTTTTATTGTTATGGACTGTTGTTGAGGCGATAGTCGGCCAAGCCTTTCAATGATGGGTTAAGAACTGATTCAGTATCTATTCCCCGGCTGACCGTGCCGGGGAGTTTTTATAATCGGGTTTCAATGCTAAAACCCCTTTGTTGCCAGTCAATTTTTTTGAATGCAAACTAAATTAACAGAAGTGAGAGTCATAGCCAAATGTCCCAGCGCCCTACCGTAATATTGAATGGCAGTCAACTAACCATCGAGGATATCGTTGCCCTTGGTGTGGGTACTCATCGGGTGGCCCTTGACCCGGTCGCTTTAGAGCGTTGCCTCGCCAGTCGTCGTTTTCTGGAAGAAGAAGTCGCGGCCCGCCGAATTATCTATGGAGTCAACACCTCTTTTGGCCCGATGTGTAACAAGATCATTGAGGATGCCGAAATCGAAGCGTTGCAAGTCAACCTGATTCGCAGCCATGCTGCCGGACTCGGCGAGCCTTTAAAACCCACAGTCGCTATTGCTGTGCTGGTTGTGCGACTCAATTCCCTGGTCAAGGGCTTTAGCGGGGTGCGCATCGAGCTTCTCGAATTCCTCCGTGATATGATCAATTTAGGCATCGCCCCATTCATCCCTGAGTGTGGTAGCGTCGGCGCCTCGGGGGACCTGATCCATCTGGCCCATTTGGGCCTTGCGGTAATCGGCGAGGGGAAAGTCTATTATCGCGATGAGCTACGCCCGACCGAGGATGTTTTTGCCGAGCTCGGAATGGTGCCGATGCGACTCAGTTTTAAGGAGGGGCTCGCCTTGATGAATGGTACCAGCGCCATGACTGCGCTGGCTGCCTTCGCCCTGTACGGTGCCAAGC
>MAXT01000281.1 GCA_001751225.1 Desulfuromonadales bacterium C00003107
CGCCGGAAAGGTTTCGCTGACCCACTGTACCGTGGTGTTCCAGTTGTTGTGACCCGCCAGGGGGCATTGTCCCTATGCCTTAGGTCGAAGACGAAGGTAGCAGTGAACTATGAAAAAAACAGGGAAGAAAAGAGGGACTGTTGAGTTTGTGTAACAGGGGCGCAGGCCCTGAACGTTGATCTCTGCTGCGAATAGGAGTAGGGTTCGCTAATGAAGTATGAAGGACGCTACCTTGGCTACCTTGTGCTGTAATAATGGTCGGTTGTCGAAGGCTGTCAGGTGGTGGCCCTTAAATGCGGTGTTCGAGTGGCCCACCCAAAATCAACGAAAAAAATTCTAGAGGATGGAACGATGAGAATAAAACGAATTGTTTCGCTTACAGCTTTTTTGTCCCTGTTTGTTGTTCTGCTGACCAGTGCTGTTTTGTACATCGTCCCTCAAGGGCGGGTGGCCTATTGGGCCAACTGGAAATTATGGGGGCTATCAAAAGAGCAGTGGACGGCTATCCACATCAATGTAGGCATACTGTTTTTAATCACTCTGTTGCTGCATACTTCTTACAATTGGGACAATATTGAACTCTATCTAAAAGATAAAAGCAGACAGCTGAAGATATTTACTCATGACTTCAATATAGCCCTTTGCTTAATTGTGATTTGTGTGGTTGGAGCTTATGTCCAGTTTCCGCCATTTTCGACAATTATGGAATTAAATGGCCAAATCAAACAAGCAGCCGCTAAAAAATATGGCGAACCGCCTTATGGACACGCAGAACTTTCATCGATTCAATCATTTGCAAGACATATAGGTATTGATCTGCGTGTTGCCACAAAATCCCTGCATGAAGCGGGATATACTGTTAAGAACGATACGCAATCGCTGAAGCAGATAGCCATTGCCAACGGAGTTTCTCCCCAACAAATATATCTAGCAATGATCAAGCCTTCTGCAACATCAGGAGAAATTAAAAGGCTGCCGAAAAAGCCCGGTCAGGGGATGGGGAAGCTTACCCTGCGGGAGCTATGTGATAATCATGGGCTGGATATGGAATTTGTCATAAAAGCCCTAAGAGAAGCCAATATTTCGTCTCAGGCAGAGATGTCTATGAAACAAATAGGGGAACAAAACGGCTTAAGGCCGATGGATGTTTATAGGCAGATCGCTGAAATCATTGAAAATATAGATATGGTTTAGCTTGAAGAGGAGTGCGGGACTCATTTCAAGCGCAGCACCAGCTTCGGTTTAGATGTCGACTAACGGATTGGTGGTAGATTCTAGTTGTAAGTGCACCACTCGGAGGCTGCATATGGATAAAATCTATACGATTTTCGAGAAAGTAATTATTACGGTTCTGCTCGGGCTGATGATGATTGCGGTTCTGGTATCTACCGTTGAATTGGCCGTCATACTCTACCAACAGCTTATGGAGCCTCCGAGATATCTTCTCAATGTGAAGGAAATGCTCGAAGTGTTCGGCTTCTTTTTGTTGGTTTTAATCGGCTTGGAACTGCTGGTGAGCATCAAAGCCTACCTGCAGGAAAATAGAGTTCCCGCTAAGGTGGTCTTGCTGGTGGCACTTGTCGCTGTATCCAGAAAGGTCATCATCCTGGATTACAAGGAGACCTCCCCTGAGATGCTCTATGGTATGTCCACTATAATCCTGGCCCTAAGTACAGGATATTTTTTGGTGCGGCGCGCCTTGTACTGGAAGGCGCCCGCTTCAAAAACACCGCTTAACGATTGAACCATGCAAGGGGGGGGACACGTGAGCCAGATACTGATCGGTAAAGGCGAAAGGCCTGTTCACCTGCTCGCCGAGTACGGCAACCGCCACGGCCTGATAGCGGGGGCCACCGGTACCGGAAAGACCATTTCGCTTATGGTGCTGGCTGAAGGCTTCTCCCGGATGGGGGTGCCGGTATTCATGGCGGACGTCAAGGGCGATGCTTCCGGTCTGGCCATGGCGGGTGTCAGTAACGACAAGATCCGGCAACGGGTGACTCAGCTTAACATGGCGGACTATGTCAATGAGGCCAACCCGGTACTGTTCTGGGATCTCTATGGTCGGTCGGGGCATCCGGTGCGAACGACAACCAGCGAGATGGGGCCGACCCTGCTTGGCCGAATCCTTGAACTGAACGACACCCAATCCGGGGTACTGGAGATTGCCTTTCAGCTGGCCGACGACCGGGGGTTGCTGCTGCTGGACCTCAACGATCTGCGCGCTTTGCTCGGGTTTGTGGCCGATAACCTCAAGGAGATTTCCACCGAATATGGATTGGTCAGCACCCAGTCGGTGGGGGCGATCCAGCGAGCCCTGCTATCCCTTGAACGGGAAGGGGGCGCTGCCTTTTTTGGCGAACCGGCGCTGGAGCTTAACGATCTGATGCGCACCGATCTCAGCGGTCGCGGCATCATTAATATCCTGGCCGCTGATCAGTTGGTGCTGAAACCACGTTTATCCTCCAGCTTTCTGCTCTGGCTGCTTTCGGAGTTGTTCGAAAACTTGCCCGAGGTGTGCGACCTCGCCCGACCCAAGCTGGTATTTTTCTTCGATGAGGCTTACCTGTTGTTCGACGACGCCCCGCCAGCTTTGCGGCAGCGCATCGAGCAGGTGGTGCGCCTGATTCGTTCCAAGGGGGTGGGGGTCTACTTCTGTTCACAATTCCCCGATGATGTTCCGGGCGAGATTCTTGGCCAACTGGGAAACCGCATCCAGCATGCCCTGCGTGCCTATACCCCTCGAGATCAGAAGGCGGTGCGAACTGCCGCCCAAACCTTCGTTGCCAACCGCAACCTCAATGTGGCCGAAGTCATCTCCCGGCTTGCAGTGGGGGAGGCGCTGGTCTCTACCCTGGATGAAAAAGGCGTTCCTATGCCCGTTGAGCACGCGCTGATCTGCCCGCCGCGCTGCCGCATGGGGGCCATTACCGCAGAAGAGCGAACGATGGTGCGATCCCGTAGCCCGTTGGGTGCTAAATATGATGCACCAGTAAATCGCGAGTCAGCCTACGAGATTCTGAACCGTCGCGCTATACAGGAAAAGGCCACCGAGATTCCTACCGATTCAACCGGGGCAGAAAAGTCGGAAGAGCGGGGGATGTTAGGGGACCTGTTGTGGGGTAGCAAGCGGCGGCAGGGATTGGTCGAAACCATGGCCAAGCAGGCGGCAAGAACTGTAGGGAGCCAGATTGGTCGCAAGATCATACGCGGTTTGCTGGGCGGTATTTTGGGCGGGTCACGACGCTGATAGCGGCCGGGCTTCATTCCGCAGAGGTGATGAAGCCCGGCTGCCAGGATTATTTGGCGGGGTAGGGGGTGCAGGCGCCGAGGGCCGCAAAGCCTGTATGGGGCTCGGAGGCCGTCAGGGTCATCTTGTCTTGTGGTTCGGTGATGATCAGGCCCCAGGCGAGGCCGCTTTGCATTCCCTGCATGATCAACCGGTCTGGCAGTTTAGCCATGTTGTTGATGGCGGTTGTTTTTTCTGGCACCGCTGTCGCCAGATGCAGCAGTTTTTGCACCCCCTCCGGCAGCCCATCCCGCACCACGACGATTCCAGTCTGTTCGCACTTGTTGATGACCCCAAGCAGAAAAGTCAGCAGGCTGCTGTCCCAGCCGGACAGTTCTCTGCAGTCGAACTGCAGTTGGCGAACGGCGGCGGAGCCTTCCAGACACCCGATGACTGCTTCGTTGGTCGGCTGCTGGCGGTCGTGGCGCCATTCCCCGGCCAGGGTAATCTGCAGCCGATCTGCAGCCGGCTGGCTGCAGGAGAGGCGGCACTGTTGGTCATTCGCGGTTGATGAATCGTCCATCGCATTTCTTTCGCTGGATGACGGTTGCGGTTGTCTGACCCCAGCCTGTCGGGCAGGAGTTCTTAGCTGATGTTCATCCGGAGCTTCCGGATGAACACTGGGCGGGTTTCCGAGTCGGAAACTAGCTGTTATTCGGTGGTCATTCGCGGAACCGTTCGCTGAGTTTCCATCCCAACGCCTCCATGGCGATGCGGGCGGCTGGATCGAAACGTCCCTCGATCAGCAGTTCCTTGCCCCGGGTTTCTGGATACCAGGCGATGGTAGCGGATAAGGCGCTCTCCTTGCGCTGCAGGGCTTGCGTCCAGGCGACGTAGTCCAGG
>MAXT01000282.1:0-1380 GCA_001751225.1 Desulfuromonadales bacterium C00003107
GGTGGCCGACGGCCCGCGACCGCTCTTGCTGGGCAGCCTGGCCAAAACCGACCTGCTGCTGGCCCTCGCCGAACGGATACCTAATGCCGCGGATCAGTTCGCCGGCGAAGGGAAAGAGGGATAGAAGTTGACAGGAATCTGCCTGGGATCAAACCTATAAAACTAAAGCGATAGAGAAATGGGAGAAACGCCAATGAAATGGCTGCAGGACGAGCGCCGGGAAGACCCTCCGCAACGAAGCCGCTGGCGGTCTGTTCTGCATGAAGTGATCTTCGAAGCGGACACCCCGGCAGGCAAGTTTTTTGACATATTGCTCATTGTCAGTATCTTGGCCAGCGTGGCGGCAGTGATGCTCGACAGCATTGGAGCGGTGCGGTTGCAGTACGGCAAACTGCTTTTCATGATCGAGTGGTTTTTCACCCTGCTATTCACCATCGAGTATATTTTGCGCTTGCTGTGCGTCGGCCGGCCGCGAAAGTACGCCGTCAGTTTTTACGGAGTGGTCGATCTGCTGGCGATTATTCCAACCTACCTCAGCCTGATTTTGCCGGGCAGCCAGTATCTGCTCGTCATCCGCCTGCTGCGCATCCTGCGTATCTTCCGTATCCTGAAACTGGTGGTCTATCTCGGCGAGGCGCGCCTGCTCATGCAGGCGCTGCGGGCCAGCGGCCGCAAGATCACGGTCTTTCTCCTCACGGTGCTGCCCCTGGTGGTCATCTTCGGTTCGTTGATGTACGTCATCGAAAGCGCGGAAAACGGCTTCACCAGCATTCCACGTAGTATCTACTGGGCGATCGTTACCCTGACCACGGTCGGTTACGGCGATATCTCCCCGCAGACGGCGTTAGGCCAGACCCTGGCCTCGCTAGTAATGATCCTCGGCTACAGCATCATTGCCGTGCCCACCGGCATCGTGACCGTGGAAATGTCGCAGACCTTTAGCCGCAAAATATCGACCCAGGCCTGCCCCGAGTGCAGCGCCGAGGGACACGACACCGACGCTCGCCACTGCAAGTTTTGCGGGGCCGCCCTGTAAGGTTCAAACTACTGTTGCAAAGCCAATTCAATCTCAAGCCTCCCAAACTCAATAGCTACAGTAAAATGTTTTCTTTACGGTGAACTGGCTGCCCCTTACAAACAAGAAAAACGGACCGGCTCCCACATTGAGAAACCGGCCCATTTTATAGATTGACTGCCGCATCGGTAGCGGCATCTACACTATTGAAAAATATACTTTAGAATGCTGGCTATTGCCCGCGCTGGGGACCTCTGGGCCCCATGGGGTTCGGACAGCGACGATCCCCTTTGGACCGGTTGCCCTGCAGGCGACGCAATTTACAGGCGAGATCGGCCAACTCCTGCTGTTCGGGAGTCAACAGA
>MAXT01000282.1:1573-3917 GCA_001751225.1 Desulfuromonadales bacterium C00003107
AGCTTCTGCACTTCCTGCTGCTGCGCTTGGCTGAGATCGAGTTTTTCGGTCAGACGCGCCCAGTGGTCCTGTCGAACATTCATTTGGCAGGCCATCCCCTTACCCCGCATCGGACCATCGCCCATATTCCGGCCGGCCCCAGGGGCCGCCATGGCTACCCAACCGGTGCCCAACAGAAGCGTTCCGCATAAGACTGCCAACAATATTCGCTTTTTCATTCTATTTCTCCTTTGGTTGCGAGTCGATAACCTACGATTCCGACTCTCAGTGCCATCTTTTACCCAACAACATCCGTCTGATCACGATGTCTGCCAGTGCAACCGGGGTTTATCCCTGGTGACGGATATAGTTTTATCGGACAATCTTGCAGCAAATATGAAAGAAATGTGGAAATGTGATCAAAATCGGGATACAGCTGGAACGGGTCACCCTTAATGTGTTACTAGAAAATATGAAACTTCATATTCTAAAGGTCCCCCGATGAAAATCAGTATCAAATACCGCTTATTTCTGGCTTTTCTATTGGCGACCTGCACCTTGGTCGGCTGCATGTTCCTGATCATGCAGATCAGTTTTAACCGTGGTTTCCTCCACTACATCAACAACATTGAGCAGGCTCGGCTCTCACAACTCGGCGATAATCTGCAAAACGCCTATGGTAGCCATGGCAACTGGGAGTTCCTGCGGGACAATCCCGCGGCCTGGTTTCGGCTGCTGGCAGACACCCTGCCCGAGGATCTCCCCCACCCCCGCCCATTGAGAAAAAGGGAACAACGTCTAGCGAAGGAAGCCGCTCTAGAAGCCTGGCCGCCGCGAAGGATGATGCGCCAATCCCCTCATCAGTTCGAACGCCGCGTGGTGCTGCTGGATACCGACCAAGAGCAAATTTTCGGCCCCCATCGCTACCGGCTGAAGTCCGCCCCCAAACCGCTCACCGTAGGGGGGAAAACCATCGGTTATCTGGACCTTCTGCCACCTAAAAACATCGTCAACCCGCTGCAGCAACAGTTCGTCCAGAAACAGCGCCGTTCCTTCGCTGTCATCGCGCTGATCATGGCGGCAGCAGCGGCCCTGCTTTCCATCCCCCTGGCCCAACGCCTGGTTCAACGCATCACTAATCTGGCTGCGGCCACTCATTTACTCACCGCCGGGCAATACGACACCCGGGTCCCGGCAGGCACATCAGACGAGCTCGACCAATTCGCTCAAGATTTTAATAGCCTGGCGCAAACCCTGGAAAAGAACCAGCAACTGCGCCGTCAGTGGGTGGCTGACATCTCTCACGAGTTGCGCACCCCCCTGGCCGTGCTGCGGGGTGAAATTGAAGCTCTGCAGGATGGTGTCCGCCCCCAGTCTCCTCAATCACTGACCATGCTCCACGACGAGGTCATGCACCTGAACCGGCTGGTGGAAGATCTCTATCAGCTGTCTCTGGCCGACATCAATGCCCTGAGCTATCGCAAGGAACCGGCCGACCTAGGCGAGACCTTGCGACAAGCCATAGAACCCTTTCGAGGAGAGTTTGCAGATCGTGGCATTCAGCTGGCCTGTGCGATTCCAGCGGAAGCTCCCCTGCCCATACTCGCAGACAGCCGTCGGCTTCATCAATTGTTCAGCAACCTGCTGGAAAATTCCCTGCGATATACCGAGGAGGGTGGCAAACTACAGGTACGAGCGACGCAAAACGCCGGTCGAATCGCTATTCATTTCGAGGATACGGCACCGGGCGTGCCGGAGGATAAAATGGAATACCTTTTTGACCGATTATTCCGCGTCGAAAATTCACGCAGCCGAAGGACCGGCGGCGCCGGCCTCGGTCTGGCCATGTGCAAGAATATCGTTGAGGCCCACGACGGCACCATCAACGCCCGTCCCTCGCCACTGGGCGGTCTGTGGATCGAGATCGTGCTGCCGCTGCAAGGAGCCAGGCTATGAATAATCGGGTGTTAATTGTCGAAGATGAGGAGCGGCTGGCGGGAATTCTAGCCGATTATCTGCGTCTGGCCAGCTTCGATGCCCATTGCCTGAACGATGGCCGCAAGGTGGTGCAATGGGTCAGAGAAGAGCAACCGGCTCTGATCCTGCTCGACCTGATGCTGCCGGGCAAGGACGGCATGCAGATCTGCAAGGAAATTCGGGCCTTTTCCGATGTGCCGATCATCATGATCACCGCCCGGGTGGAGGAGATCGACCGCCTGCTGGGGCTGGAACTGGGCGCCGACGACTATATCTGCAAACCCTTCAGCCCCCGGGAAGTGGTGGCCCGCACCAAGGCGGTCCTGCGCCGTACCCAGGGACAACAAACGGTTCAGGCCTCCGGGCTGATTCTCGATGAAGGAAGCTA
>MAXT01000283.1 GCA_001751225.1 Desulfuromonadales bacterium C00003107
GTGCTAAACCGAGTCCGGTAATGGCCCGCAATTGCTCAACAACCCGAAAAATATACTGACGTGGCGCTGCCAAACCTGTGCCGATGGCAGTGCCTCCAAGATTAACCACCCTCAGACGCTCTTCACATTTATAGACACGCCAGCGGTCCCTGGCAAAGGCGTCGGCATAGGCAGACATTTCCCGTCCCAGGGTGGTAAGCGCGGCATCTTGCATTTGGGTGCGGCCGATCTTGACCACATGGGCAGTCGCCTTTTCCTGAGCCTGGAAGGCTTCCAGCAGTCCAACCACTTCCCGCTCCAGATCACGCAACAGACCGATAGCAGCAACCTTGAGAGCGGTTGGGTAGGTGTCGTTGGTCGACTGATGGCGGTTGATGTCGTCCAGGGGACTGACATCCTGATAACTGCCAAGGGGCAGATCGAGGAACTGCAGAGCCCGATTGGCGAGCACCTCGTTGACATTCATGTTGGTGGAAGTGCCGGCACCGCCCTGCAGGGCATCGACCAGAATATGCTCATCGAGCTGCCCTTCCATCATTTCGCTGCAGGCCCGGTCGATAGCCTGGCTCTTTTCGTCAACAAAGCAACCAAGACTCTGGTTGGTTCGGCAGCAGGCCAGCTTGATCGCACCGAAGGCATGCACCAAAGCCTTATTGACTGGCCGTTTCGAGAGATCGAAGTTCTCCAAGGCCCGCACCGTGTGGATGCCATATAAAGCCTGCGCCGGCACCTCCCGTTCTCCGAGCAGGTCCTTTTCTATACGATAGTCAGCCATATCAAAAATAGATATCCCGCACATTGCGTTGTTTGATTTCTTCCAACTGCTTGAGGGTCCGTTGCTTCATGTCCCCCTCTTCCATCTTGGCCAGCTCCTCAGCAATAAGCTTCTCGCCAACCTCACGGGACTCCGTTGAACCATAATCAGCCAAGTACTCTTGCAAGGTCAGCAGCGCGTTCGGTGTGCAAAAACGTTTGATGAAACCGGGAACACTGAATTCCATGAAGTGTTCGCCAGTTCGACCACTACGATAGCAGGAGGTACAGAAGCTCGGCACATACCCGTCGCTCATCAACTGACACATAACCTCGTCAAGGGAGCGGATATCGGCAAGGGAAAACTGTTCCCTTTCCATAACCTGGGCATCCCCAGCCTCGGTGTAACCGCCTAGTTCAATACGGCTGCCAGCATCGATCTGTGAAACACCGAAGGACATCAGTTCGCGGCGTAACTCCGGGTTTTCCCGCGCAGTAAGAATCAGACCGGTATAAGGCACCGCAAGACGAAGAATGGCGATAATCCGCTTGAATTCATCATCGGTAGTGAAGTACTGCTCATCGAATTCAACACCCTGGGCAGGCCTCAATCGCGGGAAGCTCAAGGTATGAGGACCGACATTGTAGCGTTCCTGGAGATATAGCGCATGACGTACCATGGCCAGCACCTCAAAACGCCAATCGTAGAGTCCGAACAAAACCCCCAAACCGACATCATCGATGCCAGCTTCAAAGGCACGATTCAAACCATCGAGACGATAGAGATAGTTGCCCTTACGAGTATTGCCGGGATGCATCTTGGTGTAAGTGTCATGATGGTAGGTTTCCATGAAAATCTGGTAGGTACCGATACCAGAGTCTTTAACCTTTTTATACCCTTCAGTATCCAGGGGCGCAGCATTGATATTGACTCTGCGAATCTCTCCATGACCTGAACGAACCGAATAAACATTGCGAACTGTATCTGCGATGAAGTCGGCGTCATACCGGGTGTGCTCACCAAAAACAAGAATCAGTCGCTTATGACCATGATCTTCAAGGGCGGTAACTTGTTGTTTGATCTCATCTGGGGTAAGGGTCCGCCGCACAGCCTGAAAGTTGGAGCGTTTGAAAGCGCAGTAGGTACAATCGTTGATGCAATCATTGCCGATATACAAAGGGGCAAAAAGAACGATCCGGTTTCCGTAAACATTTTCCTTCAGTTGCCTTGCGGCAGCAAAGATTTCTTCATGCAACTCAGGATCTGTGGTACGGACCAAATCCGCAGTCTCCTCGACACTCAAAGCAATCTTATTTAAGCTCTTGGCGACGATTTCCCGAATTCGTTCTTTTGTAGGCTGTTCCTTATTAATCAAGCCGTGAAGGAAATCCTCATCAATAAAATCGACTGCTTTCTTACTCAAATCCATGGATGGCAATGACATAACGAGACCCTCTTTCTGTAGGAAGGTTAAATAGATTTGTGCAGGTTGGGAGAATCACCCCGACCGGTACCTACCGTGCGCCCAAGGGCGCGTATTTGGTGCAGAGCAGCAGCACAGCTCTGCTCGGCATCTTCGGAACTAGCCGCTTTAGCCGGATAAATTTCATACATACGACGATATTTTTGAGGCGTAAGATTGGGCATAACAATGTTCGCTCCCCGCCGCAATCCATGTTCCCGCCCTACAGGGCCATCTAGAGTTGCGAGGGCTGTAGTACTAGGGATATTCGCCTGAGGACAGACCAGCCGTGCAAGAGCGATGACTCGGTATCCCAAATCAACAGAATTAACAACCTGCTCGCCCGGTGGTAAATCCCAGCGATTACCGATTTTTGCAAGCGGTGTATCTGGATGGGGAATATATGGCCCAACGCCTATCATGTCTAGATCAAGAGAACGAAAACGATCGATATCACTCGCTAAAGACTCATAACTTTGACCAGGAATACCAACCATGACACCACTTCCAACTTCAAAACCAATTTCCCTAAGCCGCGCTAGAATGGCCAAACGATCCGACGATTGCCCAGGCAAAGGCGGATGAATTCGGTCAAATAATTCTCGATTACCCGTCTCAAATCGGAGCAGATAACGGTCAGCCCCTGCAGCGTGCCAAAGTTGATAATCCGCATCGGGTCGCTCACCGAGACTGAGAGTGATAGCTAAATCCGTCTCTTCTTTGACTTGGCGTATAATATCAGCTAACCATTGTCCTTCAATAGCGGAGTCCTCACCGGCCTGCAAAACCAGGGTTCCAAAACCAACTTCAACCGCTTTATGAGCACAGGCGATGATTTCATCAGAGAGCATAAGATAACGCTGCAACTGACGGTTGTCAGCCCGGATACCACAATAGAGACAATTTCTTTCGCATCGATTAGACACTTCGACAAGGCCTCGTAAATGGACCTCTTCTCCGACATAGCGCTGGCGGGTCATATCAGCCAAACGCCAAAGTTCGGCGATTTCTAGCGGATCATCGCTAAGCAACCAACGAAGAATAGATTGTTTATCTGGGGGGGAATAAGTCAAAGTCATAAAGGATCCCTGAAATAATGAATATGGTGTCCGATCCCTCACGGGAGAGGAACAGAATCGGCCGATAAAAAACCTGATGATTCTTTTGTTGTCCCTATTATGGCGAAATCCGATTACTAATCTTTGATTCAGGTCAAATTTATACTCAATAATATCCACATCTATGGGGACTCCCCATAGCGTAAATAAAAAAGCCTCCTCCGCAGAATCTGTGGGTAGGCGACTGTAAAAAATAGAGCATTGCTCCCCCTGTGGGATTAGGATGGATTTGCGAGAATCAATCCCTTCCACAAAAGAGAAGCAATGCTGATCAAGACTTTACTGAACAAAGTCGAACGATTCAAGTCGTTCGTTTACGGCGCCGTCTGCCTCACACTGGTTGGCGGTACAGAAGCCCTGGTTATTGACATCGTTCCTCGCCGCAACAGTAGGCCGATTTGCCCTGAGTGCGCTAAACGACGCGCCGTTTATGAC
>MAXT01000284.1 GCA_001751225.1 Desulfuromonadales bacterium C00003107
CCGATGCTCTGGGCCTGGATCCGAAAAAGATGGCCAAGATGTCTGCGGAAGAGTTGGAACAATATTTTTTCGACCGCCTGCAGGATCAGGATGGTGCCCATCACAAAGGCCGTAAATGGATCGGTACCGGCGGCATTTCGCCCGTCGGTCATTCCGGCCAGCATCCCAGCGGCATGCGCGTCGGCGGCACTTCCCGGCGTCGTTCGGCGGTGAAAGTGGCCACGGAGCGGCGCTATCGGGAATACGGCCGCGAAGCGCCTCTGCGGCGGGCCGATTTTGGCGAAGCGTTAAAACGCCTGCGTCATCTCAAGCCGGTCGGGACTTGTGACCAGATCAGCATTCCAAAGACGCTGCATTCCACCATGCGCAATGGCGGTGAGATTGATATTATCTTTGAACGGCGCCTGGCCGACCGGCTTAAGGTCATCCTACTCATCGACAACGGTGGTTATTCGATGGATACCTATGTCGAAATGGTGGAGCATCTATTTGAAGGGGCCCGCAGCCATTTTTTCCAGTTGGAGATCCTATATTTTCACAACACCATCTATAAAAGGGTGTGGCGCGATCCCCAGCGCAGCAGCCAACCGGTGTTTCTCGAGCAGTTGCTGGCCGCCGATCCGGAGACGCGCTTGATCGTGGTCGGTGATGCCAGCATGGCTCCGGAAGAGCTACTCACCACCAGCGGCAAACTGCAACTCCGTCAATTGCTGGATCGGCCCAGTATTGAAAACTTCAAGGATCTGGCCAAGGCTTTTCGCCACGCGGTGTGGATCAATCCTCAATCGCGATCCCTGTGGAAATACGGTCAGACCATCGGCCTGCTTGGGGCCATCTTTCCCATGTTTGAGCTGACCTTGGGTGGCTTGGAAAAAGCCGTAGGTCATCTGGCCGCCCGCCATTAGCTCCAGCGAGGCTGTGATCGACACAGGTCCGAGAGCAGAAACCCTCTATTTGCCGGATCTATTTGGAAGGGATACACCGGTTTACAGCTTGATCAGCGAGTCTTCGCTGCCGAAACCGTTAGGGGTGTAACCATCTGCCTGACAGTCATTTTCCCAGCGTTCTCCGTCCAGCAGATAGCGGAACCGGTAAGATTGGCTTACGGGCAGGGACAGGGTGAGGCTGAACTCGCCACTTTTCAGAAGTTTCATCGGCTTGGCCTGGGTTTCCCATTTGGTAAATTCACCGCATAACAGAGCTGTTTCAGCTGCGGTTTCGGCCGGCAGTTTGAAGGTTACCCGGCATTTCTGACCCGTTTTGGAATAGGTTTTTTTCAACATAACTTTCTCCTTTTCGCTGTCGTGGAAAACTCGTATGCGGGAGGTCTCGGCTCCCCGTGCAACGTTTATTGTCCTCGACAGCCAATTCTAGCAGGAAATCGAAAAGTTTCTGCTGGTTCCAAAAAATATCTTCTCGGCGCGGCCTGCCATTTGCGGACAAAGAAAAAGGGCCACCCGGTTCGGGAAGCCCTCAAATAAGCATGCTGCGTTGTGCGATTATTCCGGGCAGCTGCAGTCCACGTTGCCGGCGGCGATTTCCTTCCAGTCGTTAAGTACGTCATGGGTCCAGCAGTCGTCAGCGCCGGCTGCTTCACGCATCACCAGGGCAAAAATATAAGAAAGTTCTTTTACGGTGGCTCCAGCGTCTAAAGCCCCTTTGAAATGCTTGAGTACGCAGGGCTTGGAACGGGCCTTGATCGAAACCGCGAAGCAGATGAATTGGTAGGTTTTCTCGTCGATGGTGCGCTTATCCTGATAGAGGTCGTCCATCTGGTCAAGCAGTTGGGTGAATTCGGGAAAAAACTCCGCAAGCATTCGCATGGTGTACCCTCCTAGGTTTTAAGTCGCCGGACTCATTCCAGAAACAAGCCAATTATGCCAGATATTTTTTCAAGTCTTCAGGGTCTGGAACCTTGCCGACCAGTTTGACCTCGCCATCAACGGCAAGGGCCGGGGTCATCATGACCCCGAAGGAAGCAATATCCTTAATGTCCGAAATCTTCTCCAGCTGATAGTCGAGGCCAAGTTCGTCTGCGGCTTGCTGGGCATTTTCACGTAGTTTCTGACATTTAGCACAGCCGGTACCGAGAATCTGAATTTTTATCATCGAACCGTCCTTTCTGTTGTTGAAACTTAAATGGGGATCAACCGGGAACGATGTTTCCGTTGATTGTTCAGCCCCATATGGCGCCGAAAATAAGGCCGCTTATGGTCGCCATGGTCACGACCAGCAAAACGAAGACCGCTGTTTTTTTGCTGCCCATGACACTGCGGATGACCAGCATGTTCGGCAGACTGAGGGCCGGCCCGGCCAGCAACAGGGCTAAGGCCGGTCCTTTGCCCATGCCGGCGCCAAGGAGCCCTTGGAGAATCGGTACTTCGGTAAGGGTGGCAAAATACATGAAAGCTCCGGCTATCGAGGCAAACAGATTGGCCCTCAGGGAATTGCCACCGACCGAGTCGGCCACCCAGGCTGAAGGGATCAGGCCTTCGGAGCCGGGGCGTCCGAGCAGTGCTCCGGCGATAATCACCCCGATCAGCAGCAGGGGCAGAATCTGTTTGGCGAAACCCCAGGAGGAGGCGAACCATTCCTGCATCTCCCCCTGCTCGGTGTTGATCACCAGGGACAGACCGATCACGCCGGCCACAAAGGCGGCCTGTGGGGTCTGGGGCAGCAACAGGGCAAGCAACAAGGCCGGTAGGCCGGCCAATACAAGCTTCCACCAGCAGACCTGAAACCAGCGCGTAAGGATCAGCGCCAGGGCGATGGCGAAACCGCCGGTTATGGTCCATTTGAGGGAGTAGATGGCCTGCCAGAGGCCGGTTTCGCTGGTCGGACGGCCCCAATTGGCAAAGACCAGGATGCCGACCATGGAGACAAAATAGAAGACGTTTTGCCACAGGGGGCGGGTTACTTCTGGTTCCGGCATAATGGCTTGGGCAGCGTTCTTTGCCTGCTCTTCCTTGCGAAAAAACAGGTGCATGCACAGGCCGATGACGATGCTGAACAACACGGCGCCAACGGCGCGGGCGATGCCGAGTTCAGGCCCGAGCACTCGGGCGGTGAGTATGATGGCCAGAATGTTGATAGCCGGGCCTGAGTAGAGAAAGGCGCAGGCCGGGCCGAGCCCGGCGCCCATGCGGTAGATGCCGGCAAACAACGGCAGGATAGTGCAGGAGCAGACCGCCAGCACCGATCCCGATACGGCGGCTACACCGTAGGCCAAGGCTTTGTTGGCCTTGGGCCCGAGGTACTTCATGACCGATGCCTGGCTGACGAAGACTCCGACCGCCCCGGCGATGAAAAAGGCCGGCACCAGACAGAGCAACACGTGCTCGCGGGCATACCACTTGACCAGGTGAAGGGATTCCCAGAGGGCGTTCTGCAGTCGTTCCAGGCTTCTCAGCCAATCGACTGGCAGGTAGTAGCAGAGGAGAAAACCGCCCGTAACGATGGCCAGGGATTTCCATTCCTTTTTCCAATTCACGGCTAGCTCCTTTCAGCCTCTGGCGACAGGGACGGCGGTATGGGGCGCTGGTCTCAGCCCTGGTCCTGCGGGGCCTGAATACACTGCAGAAAATTCAGAATGCAGGGGGTCCGCAGGCTGTAAAAAACCTGGTTGGCTCGTTTGCAGCTGCTGACGATGCCGGCATTTTTCAGCACGGCCAGATGGCGGGAGACCGTCGACATATCCGCGTCGATCATGTTGGTCAGTTCGCAGACGCATTTTTCACCGTCGGCCAACTGCTCGACAATGAAGAGCCGGGTTGAGTGGGCCAGAGCCTTGAAAAAATTGGCAGAAAATTCCCGTTGTTGCACTGAAGCAGGCAAGAGAGATCTCCTTCGTAGAGCATCTATTTGCATATTTAGCCAAATAGGCAATGGTCTGTCAATGTGAAAATTTCAGGGATTGATGAGTCGCATGCTGGTGCTTCGGTGAGCGGATATTGGGGGGCGGGGCACGGTTTCTTCAAAGTGCTACAGAAGAGTTTGCGCGCCATTGCAGGGAGCCAGAAACGGTGTGAGTGGCCGCCCTTATGGCCGTTCAGTTTTTAAAGAACAGATAGGATGCCAGGCCAATTAGAACCAGGGCGAAGATCTTTTTGAAATTGGCCGTGGATACATGTTCGAGCAGGCGTGCACCGATCTGCGCGCCGACGATGCCGCCGATGCCCAGCAGAATACCGGTGCGATAGTCGACATTGGCTAGTTTATTATGGGCCAGCAGGGCCGAAGCGGAGATGACCAGAATGGCCATAAAGGAGGTGCCGACGGCTTTTTGAGCCGAATAACCGAGAACCAGCAGCAGGGGCACCATCAAAAAACCACCGCCGAGGCCGGAAAAAGAGGCACCGATACCGACGCCGACGCCGGCGAGTAGCATCAGGATTGTCTGGGATGTCAAAAAGACTCCTCCTTGCGTTGGTAGCGGCTGGCTCAGCTATCCTGCTTGATCATAAAACGTAACATGTCGACCACCCGGTGGGAGTAGCCCACCTCGTTGTCGTACCAGGATATTAGCTTGAAAAAGCGCTTTTCATTGGGCAGATTGTTTTGCAGGGTAGCTGGTGAATCGTAAATGGACGAGGAGCTGGAATTGAGAAAGTCCGAAGACACCAGCTGCTCGGTAGTGTATTCGAGAATCCCTTCAAGGTAGCTCTCCGAGGCCTTTTTCATCAGGCTGTCGATCTCTTCGATGGTGGTGTCCCGCGAGGTCCGAATAGTCAGGTCAACCACCGAAACATCGGGGGTCGGTACACGAAAAGCCATACCGGTCAGTTTGCCCTTCACCTCCGGAATGACCTCGCCTACCGCCTTTGCCGCACCGGTGCTCGACGGAATAATATTGATAGCCGCAGCTCGACCACCGCGCCAGTCTTTGCGGGAAGGACTGTCCACCGTTTCCTGAGTGGCTGTGTAAGAGTGGATGGTGGTCATCAGGCCCTGTTCGATGCCGATGCCTTCTTTGAGTAGCACATGAACCAGCGGTGCCAGACAGTTGGTGGTACAGGAGGCCGTGGAGATCAGGTGGTCGTTGGCGGGCTCGTACTGGTCGTGGTTGACGCCAAGGACGATAGCCTTCATTCCACCCTTGCCCGGGGCGGTGACGATGACCTTTTTTGCGCCAGCCTCCAGGTGCAGGCCGGCCGTCTCCAGGGAGGTAAACCGCCCTGTAGCTTCGATGACGTAATCGACGCCAAGGGCTTTCCACGGTAATAGGTGGGGAGACTCAGGTGCCGCCAGGCAGCGAATGGAGTCACCGCCTACAATCAGGGTGTCATCAGTGCCGTCCGTTGAGTCGCTCCTAGCTGTTGATACACTGCCAGAAAAACGGCCGTGTAC
>MAXT01000285.1 GCA_001751225.1 Desulfuromonadales bacterium C00003107
GCTACCTCCAGGGGAGAAAAGGTGTCGGCGCCAAGCAGGCTGGCAGCGTAGCCAGGCAGCTGCCGGTCGATACCGAGCCGTTGTAAATTTTCCAGCACCGATGACAGGCCGAGCTGTAGGCCGAGTCGGGCTGTCGAGACATTATAAGAATGAGCCAGCGCTGAATGCAAAGGCACCTGATCATGAAACTTTTTATCGTAATTCTGCGGCTGCCAGTCGTCGGTTCCGGGCTGTTGCAGCAATAACGGACTGTCGTCCAGCAGGGTGGCCAGAGTATAGTTTTGAGGTTGCTGCAAAGCGGTGAGAAAGACCACCGGTTTGATCAGCGAACCAATAGGGCGCTGAGCATCGAGAGCCCGGTTGAAGCCCTCGAAACGGGGATCGCGCCCGCCGACCACCGCCTGCACCTCGCCATTTTGCGCATCGGTCACCAGCAGTGCCCCCTGCAGGCTATCGGTCGCTATACCGCGGCCCTGCTCCAACCGTTTCAGCTGCTGACTCAGAGCCTTCTCGGCGGATCGTTGCACCCAGGGATCGAGGGTGGTGAAGATCTGCAAGCCTTCCGAGCGCAGGTCTTCGTCACGGTAGTCACGACGCAACTGGCGATGCACTAAACTCAAAAAGGCCGGATAGGGCGAGATGCCCCGCGGCGGCCGGTCGACCACTCCCAACGGCGTGATACGGCCCGCCAACAACTGCTGATCGGTGATGAAACGGGCCTCCGCCATCTCCCCAAGCACCAGATTGCGCCGATCCAGGGCCCGTTGCGAATGGCGCCGAGGGCTGTAATAAGTCGGCCCCTTGAGCATCCCCACCAACAGAGCCGCTTCGGGTAAATCAATCTGCATCAGCGGTTTATCGAAAAAAAAGGAACTGGCCAGACCGAAACCGTGTATGGCCCGGTTGCCGTCCTGACCGAGATAGACCTCGTTGAGATAAGTTTCGAGGATTTCCTCTTTGCTGTAATGCACTTCGAGCAGCAGCGCCATGACCATTTCGTTAAGCTTGCGACGCACGGTCCGCTCTGCGCTAAGGAAGAAGTTCTTGACCAATTGCTGGGTCAGAGTGCTGCCCCCCTGAACGCTCTTGCCGCTAACGGTCATAACCAAGGCTCGTGCAATACCCCGAGGATCGATGCCCCGGTGGCTATAGAAACGCACATCCTCCACCGCGATCAGAGCATCGACCAGAAGCTGCGGCACCTCATCAAGGCGCACCAGCACCCTATCCTCATTGTTACCGGGATAGATGCCGCCGATCAGGGCCGGATCGAGGCGCAACAGTTCGATGGCGGCATTGTCCGCCCGCCCCTGCAGAGCCGTCACCCGGTCGCCAGCAAAGCTCACCCTTAGCGAACTCGATTCCTGAGGACCATCACCATAGGTAAAAGGCCGCGTCACCAACTCCACCTGCTGATTACGCCATTGATAGCTTCCCGATTCGCGAGGCGACGTAGTCTCCCGATAGCCGAGCAACTCTAATTCAGCAACCAATTCTGACGGCGCCAGTTTAAGCCCCGTATAGAGTTCCAAAGGACGAGCATAGACCCGCGCCGGCAGAGCGAAACGCCGGCCTTCAAAGCGGGTGCGCACGGTAAAATCGAGAAAAAGGATATACATAGCAGCCAGCAGCAGAACAAGCAGCGAAGCCGCCAGCAAAAACTTGCGTTTGGTCAACCAGCGCCTGTTTTTAGCGGTCTTTTTACGCCGGGTCTTTTTGCCGGAGCTCAAAAAATTGAAAACTTTCAAGAGGGCATTCCTTACCTTGTATCTGGTGTGCCTGCGATTGATTTCTGACTTCATTAATGATGCATTCGCAAAAATTTGATCATCGGCGAGTATATGACGCATCGCTTCGAACGGCAACTGCTATACACTTCTAACTGAAGGATTTCTACTGAAGATTAGGTCCGTACGGCCTGATGGCCGCGCCACCTTATCCACAGGCCTGTTTCAGGATCCTATACCCGCCCCCTAATCGAATAGTTGCAAGGCCGTTCCCCTCAAAGCAACTTTTCCGAGGGGGCGTTGATATTTGCAAAATGGTTGTTATACTTTCCGAGCTTTTTATTAATCGATCCATCGGCAGCGGTTCGTGAACGTCCCGCCTTTTTATTGCCTGTGAACCTGCAGCGTTGCACAAAAACCCACTATCACCGCCCTAAAAGAGCAGACCGGCCATTTACAGATCGGCCTGACACCGGCGGCAAGTTAACTGTATATGTATATGAATCCAATGGGGCTCCAAACGGCCCTGATTACAGACATAGAGGAATCCGGGAGAGAACTGATGCGTTTATTGATCGTAGACGATGAAAAAAACATCCGCCAGCTCTACGCCGCTGACCTGCAGGATGCCGGCTATCAGGTCGATACTGCCGAAAACAGTGCAACCGCGGTAGAATTGCTCAATTGTCACACGTTTGATCTGGTTGTGCTCGACATTCACATGGGCAATGAAAGCGGTCTTGATATTCTGCAGGATATTGTCCAACAAAAAAAGGATTTGCCCGTAATCCTCTGCAGTGCTTACAGTTGTTATAAAGAGGATTTTTCATCTTGGCTGGCCGATGGCTATGTGGTCAAAAGCTCCAACACCTCGGCCTTAAAGGCGGAGATCGAAAGAGTTTTGGCAAAGAAGAAGCAGTAAAACCAACGGAGGGAATGCATGAAAGCAGTCATCATGGCCGGGGGCTTCGGTACCCGTATTCAACCACTTACCATCAACATGCCGAAACCAATGATTCCCCTGGTGAACCGGCCGATCATGCTGCATATTGTCGAACTGCTGAAGCAACACGGAATCTCCGAACTCATCATGCTGCTCTACCATCAGCCAGAAGTAATCAAGCACTATTTTGGTGATGGCAGTGAATTCGGTGTGCGCATCACTTATGTCACCCCCCTGGAAGACTTGGGAACGGCCGGAGCCGTCAAGGCCGCCGCGGCCTACCTAGACGAACGCTTTATGCTCATCAGCGGCGACCTGTTGACCGATTTCGACCTTTCAGCCATTGTCGACTTTCATGAACAGAAGCAGGCCAAAGCGACCATCACCTTAACCCCGGTCACTGATCCCCTGCAATTCGGCGTAGTAATCACCGATAAACAGGGCCGCATCACCCAGTTTCTGGAGAAACCGGGCTGGGGGGAAGTCTTTTCCGATACGATCAATACCGGCATCTATGTCTTGGAGCCGGAGATTCTTGATTTAATTCCCGAAGATCAGAATCGCGACTGGTCCAAAGACATCTTTCCACAGATGCTGGCAGACCAAGCGCCTTTATTCGGATGCAACCAGACCGGCTACTGGGCCGACATAGGCAATACCGACGCCTATCTGGAAGCCAGCCAGGACATCCTGCGGGGCAAAGTAGAAGTTCATATCGACGAAAGCCCGGCACCCGGGCTTGAGAGAATATATTTGGGAGAGGAGACCCTCCTTAGCGCCGGACAACCGGTCCTGCTGGAAGGCATGGTCGTCATCGGCAGCAACACGCAAATCAAGGGCCGGGCTCGGTTAAAAAACTGTATCATCGGTCGTAACTGTGTCATTGAAGACGGCGTCGAGCTAGAAGACACCGTGATTTGGGACAACGTCTACCTCAAACGGGAC
>MAXT01000286.1 GCA_001751225.1 Desulfuromonadales bacterium C00003107
GTGGTATCGGTAACCAGCAGCTTCTTTTCGTTAAGGACCCACTGAGACAGCCCTTCGGGTCCCAATTCTTTAAGAATGTCTCGACTACCCTTAGGACGGCTACAGTCGTAAGGGATTTCTGGAATGACCGGATTGCGCAGATTTTTAAAATGCAGCGGTTCCTTAATGCCAGGGTACCCGTTAACCACGGTGTGGCCGATAAAGGACAACAGTTTCTGGGCTCGGTCCCGTTTAACTAGGATATGAAATAATTCCGGGTGGTTGTCGAGGAAAGAGGTGTCACACTGACCGGCCAAAAAGGTCGGATGAGTGATGACATTCTCTAAAAACCCCTTATTAGACTTCACCCCCCGCAGACGAAACTCCTCCAGGCTGCGGCTCATGGTGCGAGCCGCACCGGCCAGATCCAGCCCCCAACAGCTGATTTTAACCAACAGCGAATCGTAATGGGGGCTGATGCGAGCTCCGGGATAGGCGCTGCCAGCATCGAGTCGCACCCCAAAACCACCGGGGCTGCGATAAGCGGCTATGGTGCCGAAATCGGGGGCAAAATTGTTTTCAGGATCCTCTGCTGTCACCCGCGACTGAATGGCAAAACCGTACAGGACAATGTCGTCCTGGCTCTTGATACCGATCTCGGGGTCTTCCAGGCGATAACCCTCAGCAACCCGAATCTGTCCCTGGACCAGATTGCGACCGGTAACCATTTCGGTCACCGTATGCTCAACCTGAATGCGGGTATTCACCTCAATGAAATAGAAGTTCTCTTCTTGATCCATAAGGAATTCAACGGTGCCAGCATTGACATAATTGACATGCTGGGAGACCTTCAAGGCATAGTCGCAAAGTTCCTGCCGCTTGGCCTCGCTCAGGGCCGGAGAAGGTGCTACCTCGATAACCTTCTGATGACGGCGCTGAATGGAACAGTCGCGGTCATAAAAGTGGACCAGATTGCCGTGATGATCACCAAGGATCTGCACCTCGACATGTTTAGGATTCTCAATATATTTTTCCAGAAAGACCGACGCATTGCCAAAGGCCGTTTTGGCTTCGGAAGAGGCGGATTTTAGCCCTTCCAGAAGTTCTTTACGGTTGCGGGCCACGCGCATCCCACGGCCACCCCCACCGGCTGCAGCTTTGACAATGATTGGATAACCAGTCTTGGCAGCGAACAACAGGGCTTTTTCCTCACAGGTAACGGGATCAGCCGTTCCTGGAACCACTGGGACACCTGCTTCGAGGGCAACCTTACGAGCGGAAACCTTATCACCAAGCCGGCGCTGGATATCGGCGCCAGGTCCGATAAAAGCAATTCCAGCCGTAGCACAAGCCTCAGCAAAAAGAGGGTTCTCCGACAAAAAGCCGTATCCGGGATGGATAGCGTCGACATCTTTTTTAAGGGCCAGTTCGATGATCTCATCGATGCCCAGATAAGCCTCAACCGGCCCCTTGTTCTTACCGATCAGATAGGACTCGTCAGCCTTATAGCGATGCAAGGAAATCCGATCTTCTTCAGAAAAGATCGCAACGGTTTTGATACCGAGCTCGATGCAGGCTCGAAAAATCCGAATGGCAATCTCGCCACGATTAGCTACCATGATCTTATTGAAACGCTTTATTTCCATTCCAAGTACCCTCCAAACAGCAATGATTAACCTTATCCTGAACACTTGATGCTATCAGAAGCGTCGATACAAATCAATATGAACTTTTTTTGGAGAATCTAAATATCAATTGGATTCAGTACTTTACCCTGTTTGGCGAAGACTAAACCACAAAGCGCACAACCCCATCAGCGGGGCTGTGCGCTTAAATATAACAAGGGCAGCCGAAATCAATCGCTTTTTGTTTCCCGTTCAAGAAACGGCCGGACCAGATCAATGGGAAAGGGGAATATAATCGTTGAGTTTTTTTCGGCGGCCACCTCGGTCAAAGTCTGCAAAAAGCGCAATTGCAAAGCACTCTTATCCGTAGAGAGGATGGCTGCAGCCTCGGTCAGTTTCTGTGCTGCCTGATATTCCCCTTCGGCATGAATCACTTTAGAACGACGCTCTCTCTCCGCTTCGGCTTGGCGGGCCATAGCTCTTTGCATTTCCGCTGGAAGATCGACGTGTTTGATCTCGACGTTAGATATCTTCACCCCCCAGGGGTCTGTCTGCCGGTCGAGAATTTCCTGCAGATGCTGATTGATCTGTTCGCGATGGGCCAGAAGCTCATCGAGTTCCGATTGACCCAATACACTACGCAGGGAAGTCTGGGCCAATTGACTGGTGGCATACAGATAGTCTTGCACCTCGATGATAGCTTTATCCGGACCCACCACGCGAAAATAGAGCACCGCATTGACCTTGATCGAAACATTGTCCTTGGTAATGACATCCTGAGGAGGAACATCCATAGCCACGGTACGCAAGCTGATTTTTCTCATCCGATCCACCATCGGTATAATAAATCGTAACCCCGGCCCCTTAACCGAAGAGAATCGTCCCAGACGAAACACGACCCCTCGCTCGTATTCAATAATAATGCGCACTGCACTGCTGAGAATCAGTATGACCAGAAATATGATGATAATCGGAAATGCCATGTTGCCTCCTTTTGCCATCCTGGGATCGACAAGCTGTTGCCCTTTACAACGAACGGCTAAACAGCCAACCTCAAACTAGATGCATTCGCAAAAACTTATA
>MAXT01000287.1 GCA_001751225.1 Desulfuromonadales bacterium C00003107
AACAACTTGGTCTTGGTCGAACCGGACAGATCCGCATCGAGCACTACCACTTTACTGTTTTCCCGACCCAATTCCACCAGCGTCTGGCCGTAAACGTCTCTGGTTGCAATCTTTTCGCTCACTGCTACCCTCTTTTCTTTATAAATACTTGCGGTCTGACCGCAAAGAATCCTGTTCTCAAATTAACGGCCCACAGGGGCCATCCCAGCAATCGACTCAGCGCAGAGCCAAGGCCGCCAGGGCTCGCTCCAGTTCATCATCATTCGGAGGCACGCCGTGGTAACTGGCCTTGTGCTCGAAGAACGAAACTCCCTTGCCCTTCACGGTGCGAGCAATGATCGCCGTCGGACGTTCAGTCTCCGCCTCGGCCTCGTCAAAGGCCCGGCTGATGGCTTGAATATCGTGGCCGTCCACCTCCAGCACATGCCAGTTGAAAGCCAGGAACTTCGGACCCAGCGGACCAACATTCATTACATCTTCGGTGGCACCGTCGATCTGCAATCCGTTCTGATCGATAATGGCGCACAGATTGCCAAGCCCGTAATGGGCTGCGCTCATAGTCGCTTCCCAGACCTGGCCTTCTTGAACCTCGCCATCGCCGAGCAGGGTGTAGACCCGGGATGGCCGGGAGGCCAACCGCGCTGCCAGGGCTAAGCCTACGGCCTGGGATATCCCCTGGCCGAGGGAACCGGTGCAGACATCCACCCCCGGGGTCTTGTTCATGTCGGGGTGGCCCTGCAGGTGGCTACCAAAGCGGCGCAGGGTCTTGAGATCTTCCCGGGGAAAATAGTCACAACCGGCCAAGCAGGCGTAGAGAGCCGGAGCTGCATGCCCCTTCGAGAGCACGAAGCGGTCCCGGTCTTCCCAGGCAGGATTGCTCGGATCGTGGCGCATCCGCTGATAATAGAGGACGGTCATGACATCGATGGCCGACAAGCTGCCGCCGGTATGCCCCGACTGAGAGGTATGGAGCATCTTGAGGATTTCCACCCGAAGGTGCCGGGCGGTCTCTTCCAGTTCGCGGATTTGCTGATCTGTCAACATCTGACGAAAACTTCCTTTCCTGGTTGCTGGCCTGCCTTCTACTGGCAGGCCGGTACGGCAAACGACCAACGGTCGCGGCCAAAAATCGATGAGCAAAGCCTTGGTAAATGCTCTGCGAAGCTCCTTGGATGGGCGCTGAAAATCAGACAGGCATTCCTACCCGTCTAGATTTTGGTAATTCTAAGGGTCTATGGCTCAAGCGGTGCTAAAAAAGCCACGAATGGATGCCTCAGCCCGCTGTTAATGAAGCTGATAGCGACTGTCGTTTCCAGACAGATAGGCAAACACCAGGTCGTCGATATCGATGGGCAGTTCCGCCGCCTCCTGTGGTTCCGGCTCGGCAGTGTCCGCCTGTTCCCTGGACGGGGAATCCTGGGCAGGAGCCGATGCGACCAGGGCGGCAATGGTTTCATCAAATTCGCCACTGCGCAGTCGCCGCAGCATCTCCTTATGCTGCTCCTGCATGCGACTCTCGACCTGCTGACTGAGATCGACAAGGCCGAAAAGCTCATCGTAGGACTGCTTCTGCGAGCCGAGCACCGTGCCACCGCGAAACAGTTGAGTAACGATGCGCGGATTTTTTTGCCCGCCATCTTCAGTCTGGATATGGAAGGTTTCGCCTTTATAACGAAAGTTGTGATTAAATCCGCCAACCATAGGTCATTACCCCGCTAGAGGAAAAAGTGAACTTCACATTTCCTGAGCTATTTTTTCAACAACAGCTTGATTTTATCCACCGCTTCGAGGGCATCTTTCGCATAAAGATCGGCACCGATTGAATCGGCATACTCCGGAGTCACCACCGCCCCGCCAACCATGGTGAAGACCTTAACCCCAGCTTGGCGCAGGGCCTCAATGGTTACTTCCATTTGTTGAATGGTGGTGGTCATCAGGGCCGACAGACCGACGGCATCGACCTGAAGCTCCTGGGCCTGCTCGACGATGGTAGCGGCCGAGACATTTTTGCCCAGATCGATAACTTCGAAACCGTGGTTTTCGAGCAGGGTACAGACGATATTTTTGCCAATATCGTGGATATCCCCTTCCACCGTG
The DNA here is from genome assembly GCA_001751225.1 of Desulfuromonadales bacterium C00003107. GTDB lineage: Bacteria > Desulfobacterota > Desulfuromonadia > Desulfuromonadales > Syntrophotaleaceae > Syntrophotalea_A. The sequence goes on from MAXT01000287.1 coordinate 2,098, forward strand.
GCCATGAGGATCCGACCGAGACCGACCGCCTCTTCATCCGTCAACTCCTGCTTAAGACGGCCGAAGGCACTTTGCATGGTCTCTGCCGAGAGCATGACCTGGGGCAGAAAGACCTGATTGGCGCCGAACCGGCGACCGACTTCCTCCAGTCCCATCATCAATCCTTCGTTGCTGATCTGGCTGGCACTCAGACCTTCGGCCAAAGCCGTTTCGATCAACTCCACCACGCCATCCTGGTCGCCCTTGATAATAGCCGCGGCCAACCGCTCGCGAATGGTTGCCTGCTCGCCCAACGCCGCTGCCGGCGTTTGAGTGGCCTGCACATCGCTGTAGGCGGCAATATAAGCTTCGGCCCGCAGATCCTTGCCGAGCAGCACCATAGCCGAGCGATAGGCGTCCATCATCGCCGCATCCTTGGGATTGATGATGGCGGCACCGAGGCCCGCTTCCATGGCCATGGCGAAAAAGGTCGCGGACAGAATCGGCCGGCAGGGCAGACCAAAAGAGATATTGCTAACCCCCAGCACCGTGGCCAGACCAAGGCGCTCTTTAACCAGACGCAGGGTATGGATGGTTTCCATGGCCCGCTTCTGCTCGGCGGAGACGGTCAGGGTCAGACAGTCGACAATGACGTCCTCGCGGGACAGGCCGGCCAGCAGAGCCGCAGCTAGAATGTCCTCGGCTACCGCCAATCGCTCAGCAGCCGTTTCAGGAATGCCGCCGCCATCCAGCGCCAAACCGATGACCGCCGCGCCGTATTTGGCAGCCAGGGGCAGAACCGCCTTAAGACTCTTTTCCTCGCCATTTACCGAGTTGATCAGCACCTTGCCGTCGGCGACCTTAAGGGCGCGTTCCAGAGCTGAGGGATCGGAGGAATCGAGTACCAGCGGCTGGGCGACCACACCGGCCGCGGCCAGCACCGCCCTCTCTAGGGCAGCCGGCTCGTCGACGCCGGGAGCGCCGCAGTTAAGGTCGAGCAAATGAGCACCAGCAGCCACCTGTTCCTGGGCTTCGCGGCGAACGTAAGCTGTCTTGCCGTCACGCAGCTCGGCGGCGTAGGTCTTGCGGCCGGTGGGATTGATGCGCTCGCCGATAATAGCGCAGGGCGCCTCGCCGCCCACTTCCGTCACCGCCGTGCGGCTCGAAAGAAAGCAGCGCCGTGGTGGAGGAGTCCAGGACTGATCCCTGCCCTCCAGAGCTTCGCTCATGGCCTGAATATGGGCCGGCGTGGTGCCGCAGCAACCGCCAACGACCCGCACGCCGAGGGCGATCATTTTCTCGTGGTAAGCGGTCATCTCAGCGGGAGTCGCGTTAAAGACCGTTTCGCCGTCAATGAGCTGCGGCAGTCCGGCATTGGCCTGAGCGATGAGGGGCCGGTTGGTCACTTGACGCATCTGCTCCAGCACCTCAAAGATTCCATCCACACCGAGGCCGCAATTGGAACCGATAACGTCGACCTTCAGAGCATCGAGGGTTACCGCAGCAGCCTGCGGCGAGGTGCCGAGCACTGTGCGGCCACCGTCCTCAAAGGTCATCAGGGCCATGACCGGCAGATCGGAGAACTCCCGGCAGGCGATGACCGCGGCCCTTAACTCGGCAATATCGAGAAAGGTTTCCAAGGTAATCAGATCGGCTTTGGCGGCGGCAAAAGCCCGCACCTGCTCGCCAAACACCTCGACCATCTCGTCGAAGGAAGCGTCACCGACCGGCTCAAGAAAACGTCCGGTCGGCCCCATGGAGGCCGCGACGAATCCTTCCGCCCCCACCGCTTTACGGGCCAATTCCACTGAACGGCTGTTAATTTCGGTGACCCGATCGGCCAGACCGTAATGAGCCAGCTTGATGCGACTGCCACCAAAACTGTTGGTCACGATGATATCGGCACCGGCTTCGGCATATTCGCGATGAATACCCGTCACCACCTCGGGGGCGGCCAGGTTCATCTCTTCGGGACAGCCTCCGGGCTTCAGGCCTCGCTCCTGCAGCAGAGTCCCCATGGCGCCATCCAGTACGAGCACCCGCTCTTGCAGCGCGGTACGAAAATCCATCATTCTTGTTCCCTTTCTGACAACGGCATGGATTCTTCGACAGCGTCCAGCATCTGTTCCACAGGCAAGGCCTGCTTCGGTTGGCTGGTAAATCGGAAATCGGCGCTAATCGGCTGGCGCAGATCAACGTGTCCCTTGAGGCTGGTCACAGCCTCGCCCTCTACCAGAATGCGTAACTGACGAATATAGGGGAAATTCTCTGCCAGGGTGTTGACCAGCCCATAGGCGGTAAAGAGTTCCGAAACGCTGCCGCCGGGATGGCCGCTGATCAATTCGCGGCTGAAATCGGCCGTCGCCAGACCATCCTGTTCGGTTATAGATAGCATCCGGGTCTGGGCCGGAAGGATCGGCACCAGATCGCCGATGGGACCGTCGATGAGAGCCTGCAGAGTCGTCTCAAGACAGGCTTGACCATCCTGGCATCCCGAGATCTCGCGGGTTTCGGCCAACAACACGACCCCGGCCGGATCGCCGAAATAGAGAACCACATCCCGCAGGCCTGCCGGCTCCGACTGGTCAGTGACCGTGGGAATCTCCGCGGGATGGGTCTTTATCCAGTATTTGCGCCCGATCAAACCGCCAAAAACCAACAGGATCAGAACGAAAGCGAGCAGCAGCAGGCGATCCTTGGCAAACGGTAGCTTCATCTTTCGTCCCCTTCTTCGGTATCCGCAGCAATGATACAATTAAACACTGCTTAAAAGTTTTGATGTATTCGCAAAAACTTATAGGATGGTCAAGCAGCAGAACTGACTTATTGAAACGCCATCAAGTTTAGCATAAGGCCAAGCCCTTTATTTCCCGCTACGGTTCCAAATTGACCTGGGTTACATCGTGCAACTCGGCGCCGACAAAAGCGCCGCCGACCCGCTTGAAACGGGTCGACTCATCGGTCACGAAATAACGCGGCGGCAGTACTCCGCTACACCGCAAGACCTTTCGCTTTCCGAGCAGATCGGCCACCAGATGGGCGGTCTCTGCCGCCGAATCGATGAGCTGCACCTGCGGACCGAGAATCCGCTGCAGGGTCTTTTTTAGCAGCGGGTAGTGAGTACAGCCCAGCACCAGGGTGTCGATATTTTGCGCGATCAGCGGCGCCAGATATTCCCGCGCGGCCAGGTGGGCAACCTCATGATCGGCCCAGCCTTCTTCGGCCAGAGGCACGAACAGGGGACAGGAGGCGGCAAAGACCTCGATCTGGGAATCGACGGCGCGAATCGCCCGACTGTAAGCACCACTGCGAATCGTGCCTTCGGTGCCAACGACCCCGACCCGACGGTTTTTAGTAACAGCCGCCGCCTTGCGAGCACCGGGTTCAATCACCCCGATCACCGGCAGGCTAAAGCGCTGCTCGAGGACATCAATAGCTACCGCCGAAGCGGTATTGCAGGCCACTACCAGCATCTTGACCCGCTGTTGCACCAGAAACTCCGCTGATTCCTGAGCATAACGAAGTACCGTGCCGGGGCTTTTAGTGCCATAGGGCACCCGTGCCGTATCGCCCAGATAAAAGAGTTGCTCCCCGGGCAAAACCTGCAGCAACGCCTTAAGTACGGTCAGGCCACCGACTCCCGAATCGAAAATCCCTATAGCTCGTTCAGGCACACTCTATCATCCTAAATTGCAAGATTAAATTAAAAGAGCATGGTAGGTGAATTCGGCCCACAAAGTCAAGGCTGCAAGCTTTTTCAACCTTTGATTTTTAACGGTTTTTTGATACACTGTGGGCTTATATTTCGAATCAGGCTTTTCTAGTTGGCCAAAGGGATCTTATCATGGACTTTTCATTCGTCACAGGATGGCTGCAACACCTGCAAACCGAACAAGTGATGAGTTTTCTTGGAGAGCTGAACATTGGCGAACTAATCTACAACCAATGGTTCCTCGGGGGCCTGGCCCTGGTCACCCTGATTACTATATATTTACGTCGCTATGCCCTGCTGGCCACGATTCTGGCCCTGGTCGGATTCGCCATCTTGGTCGATTACACCCTGCAGCAAGGCACTGCGGTCGAAAACATCATGTCCGACACCCTGCTGGTATTTGTCGGCGGTGGCCTGGTACTTATTTTCGCCGTCATCTATCTACTTTTCATTCGTCACGATTGATGGCGTTGCAAAAATTCCGCCCTTCGGCGTTACGGTGTTTTTTCAAGACCTCGACATACGGATGTCTGTCTTCACCCTTGAAAAAGCACCAAGCCTTGAAGGACAAAAATTTTGCTTAGCCATCCAATAATCTCATTCCGAAAGCCTCTCGATTGACTGCCGTGCCTAAAACCTCGCTATCCCCAGTCGGATTTACCACCACCATCCCCCTGGAAATTCTTCTTGCCGCCGGTCGCCAACCGGTCGACCTGAACAACGTCTTCATCACCGATCCCGCTTGCCACGACCTTATCGATGAAGCAGAAATGGCGGGTTTTCCCCGCAACATCTGCGGCTGGATCAAAGGCCTGTACGGGGCGACCCTGCGCCAAGGCATTCAGGAAATCATTGCCGTCACCGAGGGGGACTGCTCCAACACCAAGGCATTGATGGAGGTGCTGCAGCTGCACGGCGTCACTACGACTCCCTTTGCCTTTCCCTACGATCGTTCGGTGGTCAGCCTAACCCATGAGATCAATAAGTTGGCCGACCATTTCGGCGTCAATGCCGAACAGATCGAAGAGGCTCGCCAACGACTGAACCAGGTACGCCGCAAGGTCCATGAGATCGACCGGCTGACCTGGCAGGAAAATCGGGTGAGTGGCGAGGAGAATCACTATTTTCAAGTCTGCACCTCGGACATGAACGGCAATGTGGATGCCTTTGAGGCTGAAGTCGACACCTTTCTCGATCAGGCCCGCGCGCGCCAGCCGAAAACCGGCAATCTGCGACTGGCCTACATGGGCGTACCACCCATCTTCACAGACCTCTACCAGGTGTTGGAGGAAAGTGGCGGTCAAGTGGTATTCAATGAGACTCAACGCCAATTCTCCATGCCCTACGCAACGGATTCACTCATCGAGCAGTACCGGCGCTATACCTACCCCTACGACATCTTCGTCCGCCTGGCCGACATCGAAGAGGAGAT
>MAXT01000288.1 GCA_001751225.1 Desulfuromonadales bacterium C00003107
GGATAATTCCTTTCGGGATGTCTTTAAAGCTTTATTCATTGGCAAAAGAACCTAAAACTCTCCATTTGGTAAATGAAGCAGGACACAATAATTGCTATCTCACGGGTGGAGAGGAATATAAAAAACTCTGGATTTCGTTTGTTGGCAAATACAGTAACTATAATTACCCAGATAAGCTGACAAAGAATCGGAAAGAAAGGCACTCAAAAGGCAGGATGGAGTTTTACTAAGAGTCTGTCGGACTTGACGGGCCGAAACGAAAAATTGGCTATTAGAGACCAGATTTTCGAGAACTTGAGAGCGAATAGCAGGGCTATTTGGCGAAAATTGTCGAGAATATGGGCCGATCAGGCGGTTTTGCAGTCGGCTCATGATAAGCCCGACAGCCTCCTATATATTTAGGAGGTCAGTGACGTGGCAAATGGATTCCATTTTATTTAAAGTTAACTATTTATCTTCCTTTGCATGGTTCATTTGCCCAGGAGGAACGTATCTTCCTTGAGAAACTTATGTAGAATAATGCATCGAAAAATCACCAATCCTGAGCTTTGCCTAAATTACTAGTTGGGATTTGATCGCATAAAGACAGTTTGGCCGGCCTTTCGTAGTGGTTAAGTTTATCATCAAGAAACGAGTTAAGCTCTTTCTCTGAGACCTTTACGGCCACCCCTACTTTCTTTAATACGACCAAAGCTTTGAGTCTGGAACCCTCTTCAGGGCGCATCAATCTGACAACACAATCAGCAACGCATGGATGTGTCAGCATGATTTTTCTTACTTTGGCTGGATAGACATTTACGCCTGCGACCTGTACCGCTTTGTCAATTCTTCCTTTTGGTAGAAATTGTTTTTTTCCTTTCCAGGATAAATCATCTTGCAATACATAGGCTGCGCGAGAACCATCAAAGGGGTGTTGGCGAAACAACCGTGACTCGTTGGCGACTCTTTCCCAGTAGGGCAAAAGCTCATAGGGGGCTTCGGTAGCATTACGATAACCCACGCCGCCTGTTTCCGAAGATCCATAGACCTCTGTCATGCCAGAGAGTCCAGCTTTCTTCAGCTCGGTGATTATTTCTGGCCGGCAAGGTCCTGTAGAGGTAACCCCCCAAACATCGTCTGGAAATTCTGCCTTTAACTCTGCCAGCTTGCCCCATAAAAGAGGAAATGCGATGACAAGATCGCCACCTTGTAGGCCGGCAATTAAACTACGCATCGGCATAATTGGCATCCACAATACAGGACAACCAAGTGCTTTAGGCAGGAGTACAGAAAAAAGGAATCCATAGATGTGATGGCGTGGAACAAAGCTGACGATCCTTTTCCGACCCTTGAAAAGCTCAGCCCATGCTAGAATTTCTTGAACATGAAAAGAGAATTCCTGGGTTGCAGGAACCGGTTCACCTGTACTACCCGATGTGAAAAAAGTTATAGCCAAAGGGGGCTTGCTCCACAACCGATGCATTTCCTCCGCCCATTCCGCCAATGTTTTTCCGGTAACAGTGCTCCTGTCCTCTTCCACGTCAAACATGAGACAGGCTCGCTGAACTATGTTAGTTAAATCCGGAAATGTTTTCGCATCGATCTTTATCGATGCAGGCAGAGAACCGCCAGCTGCTAAGCGTAGACGCTGCGGGTAAGACATTGCACCCAGTAGTAGGCTGGACAATATTTCTTGAAAATCAATTACAGATAAAGATACGTGATTCATTGCCTTGCCTTAACGACCTGCCTAAAAACTATCGCTGAAGGCCGGATCCTACTGCCAATTACAACGATAACGAAAACGCACTTACACTCAGTTTGAAGGCGCTAGGTTTTACAATAAAACTGAACGAGCTAAAAAAATCGTCCCACCTGCAAAACCACAGAATTAATTCCCCGGTTGTCATGATGAAGTCCGCCATTGGACACATGATGTAACCGCAAGGCAGAAAACCAGGGAGCTCCATCGCTCCAATCCATCTCCATCCCGACCCCAGCCTGCGGGTTAAAGTTAACCCGCAATCCTTGCCCTTCCACCTGAAAATCAGTGTAGATGATACCGATCCCTGCTTCCAGGTAGGGGCGCAGATGAGCAGAAGTAAAATGGTCCAAAAAGTAAAGGGCAAGGATGTTGGCCGATGCCACGGTACTCATGTGTGTTCCGGTGGTGGAACCGACATGCCCTTCAACTTTGAAGCGAAGCGGATCGGGTGCCCGGTGATGCCAGATAGCCTCGTAGTCATAAAGTGCAGCAGCAGATAAAAGTATGAAATCGACATCTGCGCTTGGATCGTAGGTTATGCCCAAGCTGCTTCCAAGGGAGTAGCGGGTTGCGACATTCCCGTCATCCGCCACCGCCAAACAGCGACCTGCAGCCAACAGAATCAAGCAGAGAAGTATTGCACTCCAAACTTGGTTTATCAACCTCGCCCCTTGGTTACAGTCAGAAAACCATAACCGCCATTGTCATCCATTTTGAGACAACAAATATCTCGCCGACCTAGATCCTCAGCACCGACAATTTGCCAGTCAGTCTCCCCGGCAACGTTACCCGGTGTGGCACAAAGGCGCCCATCGCGCATCGCCAGGGCGGCGGCGGCCAGGTCGAAGGCTTGCCCGACTGGCAAGCTACCGTACAGCGGCGCGTAGCTCGCGACCGAAGCCCCTTTGGGAACGAATTCTGGATATTTGGCGCTGCACTGAGGATGTCCGTCAGCTCCCAAAATATAAACTGTCTCCTTCGGAAGGATGGGGAGGCCTCCGGAGAGATGGCCAAGAGTCACCATATCAATGGCTCCATACCGGGATGCTGTATCCTCTCGGGACAAAACAAAAAAGGCCGCTCCCTCCCCGACCAGCGCCGTCTGTTTAGCGAGGTCAAAAGGCGCCATTTCCTCAGTTGACTCACTTCCCAAAAACCGCTCCCAGCAGTAGCCAAGAACAGCGCTGTACTCATCCACCCCACCAAAAACGACATGATCGACGCGCCCTTCCTCAAGCCAAAGCTGGGCGGTCAACAGTGCCGAAGAAACCGACATTTCAAACTGGCTTACTGTGAGGTTAGGGCCACCAATATTCAATTTAATGGCAACATGAGCGGCAGCGGCATTATGTACAGAATTGGAGAAATGAGTGGGAGAAGCGCAAGAGTCTCCATCATCTATTATCGAATCAAGAAAGGAGAAGGTGGTACGAAGGGCTCCATAACCACTAGCAATCACGAGGCCCACCCGCTCTGGAATTGCCCCGAGCATTCCCGCATCTTGCAAAGCCAGATGGCTACCAAGCAGAGCTAACCGGGAAAAGTGATCGATACGTCGCAGTGCTCGTTTGTTTAGGAACTCCTCCAGAGGGCCGGTATCTGCAAGAAACGCTGACCGCAACACGCTTTCGTTACCAGGAACAGGCGTCACTTGCATGGTCGAAGGGACCCCGGAAACAAGGGCTCGGTCAAAGGCATCCAAACCGCAGCCAAAACCGCCCACTACCCCAACCCCTCGAATTGAAAGCCTGGTCATTGCAGACCTTCCTTTCCGAAAATCACTACAGCATTGTTCCCACCGAACGCTAGAGACTGGGAAAGGGCCGCTCGACCTTCAATGGCCACCTCTTGAGAGATGGGATTGATGGGAAGTGCGGGATCCGGTTCGGCAAAACCGGCACTGGTGGGGATACGCCCCGCTTCCATACAAGCGATGGTGAATGCTGCCTCAATCGCTCCGGCGGCCCCCAAGGTGTGGCCCGTAAAGCCCTTAGTCGACAGAAAAGGCGTTCGAGGAAGCACTTTATCGAGCACCTGGCTCTCCACCCGGTCGTTGTCAGGAGTTCCCGTACCGTGGGCGTTAACGAAGGCGATATCCTCCGGTCGGCAATCGGCAGTATTCATGGCCTCATCCAAAGCTCGTCTTAACCCCAACCCCTCGGGGCTTGGAGCCGTCAGGTGATAAGCATCGCAAGCGGAGCCATACCCCAAAAGATGGGAGCGTATTTTCGCTTTTCGCGCCTGCTGAGTTTTTTCCGATTCGAGAACCAGCATTCCAGCCCCTTCCCCGAGATTAAGGCCGCGCCGATTCAAATCAAAGGGCCTGACCGGCTTAGCGTCGGCGATCATCAAGGAGGCGAAGCCATTATAGGTAACTCGAGTAAGCTCGTCGGCGCCACCGGCCAGAGCCACATCGCACAGACCGTTTCGAACCCAAGAAGCTGCAAGGCCAAGAGCATCGGTCCCGGATGAACAGGCATTGACCACCGTCTGCACAGGTCCGGAAAGACCGAAATGACGCGCTACCGAGGCGGCAGGGTTACTACGTAAAAAACGCTCTATCGGGGTCATCTCCGGTCGCTTTCCACTGCGATAATCGCGGTAGAATTCCTCACTGTTCATAGCGCTGCCAACCGTGGTTCCGATACAGACCCCGACCCGCAGCCCCCTCAGATTCTCAGGGTTCCAATCGGCATCATGGAGTGCTTCCAGGGCAGCGGCCAGGGCCAGACGCGAAGTCCTCAGCAACTGGCCGTCTTCAGGAAACTCCGATGGGAAAAACCCCTCGGGAACTTCAAAAACCGGATACCTAATGGCGTGTGCCGTTTCAAAGCTAGACGGAGGTGCAGGATGCCGCCTTTCTTTAAACAAACTCTCCATACAAGCCGCCAGGTTGGCACCGGCGGCGCATAGGCAACCGACTCCGGTAACGGCTACAGGAGACGGCCCGCTCATCCCTGCAACCGCTCGTCGATGAACCCAGCCAGGGTTTCGATCGATTCGAAAGCCTCTCGACCCTCTTCCATGTCCTGGATTTCGATACCAAAATGCTTCTGGATTAAGACGACCAGCTCAACCGCATCGAGAGAATCGAGCCCTAGCCCTTCACCGAACAGAGGGGTGCTGTCCTCGATTTCCTCCGCTGTCATATCCTCCAGGTTGAGCTCTTCCACCAGTATCTTCTTGAGTTTTTCTTTGATCGCCATCTCTCGTAACTCCTTCACTAAAATAGGGGGGCCTTAAAACCGACCTCACCCTTTATCATCGTTGTTCCACATATCGTAGAAGTTGAAAAACTGAAATGGGTTTTTTACCGTATATTCTTCCAGTAATCGGGTGAATAATTGAGCGTAGGGACGATAAGCTTCTTTTGACCGACCAAGATCAGCAGGAACCCTGATCACCCCGGAGACCTCTAGCTCGTAACTCGACGGTCCAGTCTTCCGGCTAAAAAGCACCGCAATCGGCGCACCGGTGGCCGACGCTATTTTGTAGGAGCTGAAGTTAACCTGCATCTCATCGCCTAGAAACCGGACGGAAACCGAACTCCGGTCGCTCCCCAGCATACGATCCCCCATTACCGAAAGAACTTCACCCTTTTTCAGCGCACCCATCATCTCAAGGGTTCCGCCGAGATACCCGCGGGGATCGATAATATGAAAGGGTGAACCAGCATCTGAGTGCTCAAAGAAGTGCCGGTCGATATCCCCCTCTTCTCGTTGAATCAGCAGATTCACCGGCGTTTCAAGGCAGCGTAAGGTGGCCATCGCCACCTGCCAACAGCCGACGTGAGACATCATGAGAATCAGTCCACGCCCTTCCCCGACCAGTTCGAGCAACTCCTCCCGCCCCTGCAAGCTGACGCTCAGGGCCTCCGGCCCCAAAATCCCCACCGCCGCACGGTCGATTAGCACTTTGCCCAGTTCCAGGCTCATCCGGTAGCTCTGCCACCAGCGCCGGACAGGCCCGCTGTCGGGAAAACGACGGCGAAGATAATATTCAGATTTTTTCCTTTGATCCGGACGCAGCAACATGTAGTAAAATATGATGAAATAGAGCACAAGGTAGGCAGCCCACCGCCCTCCCAAACGAATAAGAAGATAAAAAAATCGGTGCTGCCAGGCCGTACCGACGCTCCTGCTGCTCCATTGCCTCTCCCTCTTTTCGCTATCCATCGGAAACAACCTTTTCCTTCTTTACCAGCATCGCTGTCGCATAAATCCCTCCGCCGACCAACGCACCCAGAAGAGGACCGATCAAAAGAGAACCTATCAGCCACTCATAGAGCCTCTCAAACCCCTGATGGCCAAGGGTTTGCCAGGACACCTCGGTAAGAAACTCGCCATGACGCATAAAGTAACCGGCCTCTATACAGAGCGCGGGCACTAAAGGCGGCATGCACAGCTGGCTCGTGCTAACTGCCGCCACCTTGTTGAGCCTAAAAAAACCGGCCGCGAAAAGGACCGCGATGGTATGGCAGGCGATTAGCGGTGCTGCCCCGAGGATTACTCCCAACGCTCCTGCTGCGGCCAATCGGCCCGGGGAAGTGTTTTCCGTAAGTAGGCAGCGGATCGACTCCATTGGGCGAAACAAGCTGACCTTAGGGCTCTTTTCTTCATGCACAATTTTACGGTGAGGCCAGGGCAGAATCGATCTCATAGTCAAATGAGTGTTGAGCAAAGTAAGCCGTAGGTTGTCTTTGACTTTGTCAAAGTGGGAGACCCGCTTTTCAGCTGGGGGATAATAGACTGAGATATCCGCATCTCGCAGCGAAACCCCAGCCCAGGCTGCCTTAACCAGCACCTCTATCTCGAAAGAATAGCGAGTTTCCTTCAGTTTCAGCCCCTCCAGGACCGCCAGCGGGTAGGCCCTGAAGCCGCTCTGAGTGTCCTGCAGGCTGCGCCCGGTCTGCAGTCGCAACCAGAAGTTAGAAAACTTGCGCCCGAAGCGACTCGACCCGGGAACGTTAGAGGTATCGAAATCCCTTTTCCCTACCACGATGGAGAAGGGTTCTTCCCTAAGTATCTTGAAAATCTGCTGCATATCGGCGGGATCGTGTTGACCATCGGCATCAATGGTGACTAGATGGGTCATCCCCATCCGAGCCGCCTCCCGGGCTGCAATCATGATCGCTGCCCCCTTGCCTTTATTGGTCTCCTCGCGCAGCACCTGCACCCCGAGCCCCTGCAGGGTGTCTGCTCCGCCATCGCTGCTGCCGTCGTCCACAACCAGCACCCTGTCGTGTAGCGCCAAGGCACGTTGGGCAACCTCCCGCACCGTTGCCGCATGGTTGAAGAGAGGGATCACAATTAGGGTTTTATCAATATCAAAAGTCATCTAAAAAGCCAAATTACCGTTTAAAAACATAAGATCTGCCGTTTCATAAGCGGCAATCGGAACGGACATCAGCATTACCGCCAGGATCGGCGATGCGCCGGCTGCCCCGGGCAAAACGAAGAAAGTCTCCGAGATTGAGAACAAAGCGCCGCCAGCTGTCGGGGGAACGCCACAACATGGCCAGATAACCAAGCAGGACCTGGGGTCGCATAAAGTGTCTCTTGTAAAACTCGGTGAAGAGCTTTTCCAACTGCTCGCGGTTCATCCCCTGGGGAATAAACTGAAAATGCATGCAGTCCATCTTTGCCCAATCCTCTTCAAACACCCCCTTGTCACGAATCGTTTGGTACAGGGGAGCCCCGGGAAAGGGAGTGAACTTGGCCAAGTTGAAATCGTCTATGGGCAGAGAAAAGACGTATTCCATGCTGCGCCGGATGCTCGCTTCGCTTTCGCCGGGCAGTCCCATCATCAGCAGGCCCTTGGTTCGAATTCCGGCGCCCTTGATCATGCGCAACTTGGCTGCTAGCATCTCAAGATCGGCGTTCTGACGGTGCTGAGCCAGTAATTCCGGGTCTCCGGTCTCTATTCCCAAGCTCGCCATCCAACACCCTGCCCCCTTCATTTGCTGCAAAAGGTCTGGGTCGATATGCTCGGCCCTCACTGCGCAGTTAAAGGTCATCCCGAGGGGCTTATCTGACATTAAACGGCAGAAGGACTCAACCCGGTCCCGGTTAAAAGTGAACTGGTCGTCGTAAAAATTGACATGACGGATACCAAAACGCTCTTTCAAATAACTCAGATGGGCGTAGAGGTATTCGGCGGAGTTATAGCGAAAGCTGCTTCGAAACACCGAACGGTCGCAGTAGCTGCAACTGTAAGGGCAACCACGACTGGAGATACAGCTGGTATTCGGTACCCTCGGATAGTTGAAAATCGGTAAACGATAGACATCAGGATAACCTGCCAACTTCTCGTAAGCCGGAAAAGGAAGGGAGTCGAGTACGATCCCCTTTTCCCGGTACCCGGAAAAAACAATCTCGTCATCGGGCTCCCGATAAACCAGCCCCGGAATAGAAACGCTTCCCTCCCCTTCAGCCATTATCAGCTCATGAAACGTCTCCTCCCCCTCCCCGGCCACGATAAAATCGACTACGGGAAAATCTCGCAGGATCTTTTCCTTGAGGGCAGAGACGTGGGGGCCGCCAAAAACCGTGCGGATACGGGGAAGCTCTTGCCGAGCCATGGTCGCCAAACGTACTCCATCGAGAAAACTGGAGGTAGTGCAACTGAACCCGATCATGGCCGGCCGCTCAGACCGCAGCAGGTCAAGAATTATCCGATCGCTTTGGGGATGGGCGTAACAATCGACGATATGGACCACGACCCCAAGTCGCTCCAGATAGGCGGCGATACTGGCCAGCCCAAGCGGTGGCATAATATTAGCCAGACGCGAAATATCTCGCCCCGCCGCATCGGCCTGGTAGCCAAGGGGATGAACCAGGAGTACCGTTTTTGCATTCAACACCGCCATCGACTCCTTATCACACCATCACCTTTTGTGGGAAGGAGATCAATTTGTCCCAAAGCAGCCCGCGAAAACCGAAACGCTGCATGACGGCCAGCTTTTCCTGCCCCGCCGAAGGAGGAAATATCCGATCTCTCCTGCCCTGGAAGGCCTTGAAAATCATGGCGTTCATCGCCTCGGGGTCGACCTGAGGCGAGAAATAATAGGCTGGCTTCAACAGGGATGCTTCGGCATCAATCACTCCATCTTTTATCGCTTGGGAATGGAGTTCCGTGCCAGACAGAATCCGAATCCCGGAAAAAGCGAAGACCACCGCCGCCCCTAGTTGCTCTATGTTTCCCAGCCCCTCTTCCACCGTGGCCAAGGTCTCGCCAGGCCCTCCAAACATGCAAAAATGAGCACAAGGAATCTCCGCTTCAAGACAGGCTTGATTGACCTTGAGCACCTCGGAAAAGGAGAATCCCTTCTTAATCCCCTGCAAGGTCGTATCGCAAGCCGCGTCGGTTCCAAGTTCCATGGCATAGAGCCCCGAACGTTTGAGCAGGGACAACTCTTCCCGGCCAAGCCCCTGGGGCCTGAAAAAGGCGCTCCAGTGGATGGATAAATCCCGACGGAGGAGTTCCTCGACTAATTCCAAATAAAGCCCTGCAGGGTCGTTGAAGATTGAATCGGTGAAAAACACCTTCTCAACCCCAAAATCTCGAATAGCCTGTTCGAGATCGTCGACGACATCTTTAGGCGGACGGGGACGAAACCGGTTACCTTCTAACGTTGGGTAAGTGCAGTAGGTACAGCGAAAAGGACAGCCACGCTTTGTCTGAAGGTTGAGCATGCCACTTTGAGCGAGGTAAAATTCGACCAGGTCCTGTTCAAAAAGGGGCGCCGCCATTTCGGCCCCGCAGAGACGGTCGGTGTGGCCTGAGAGAATCTGTGGCGAAGGGAGGCCAGAATTCAGCGCAGTCAACAATTGACATAGAACAGACTCCCCTTCACCTATTACGCCGTAATCGGCTTCGAAATAGGCTAGAATCTCCTCCGGCATAATTGAAAACCCAGGGCCGCCGAGAATAATCGGGGCCTGGGTGACTTCCCGGAGCAGCCCAATCTGTTCCCTGGCCTTAGCCAAATACCAAGCATTCTCCGAACTGAGGGAATCGACATTGTCGATGTTGCGCAAGGAGAAACAGACAAAATCTGGCGCAAAATCCTCAAGCTCCGTCCGCAGTCTCTCTTCTGAGCAGCCGGAAGCGAGAAAGTCAAACTGCCGAACCTCATGCCCCTCTTGGGATAGGGCCGAAGCAATCACCGCCATCCCTAGAGGATAGACCGGGTAAGGCTCTAAGGTGGTATTGGCTGAAAGGATAAAGACCCGGCTCATTGTTCAGTTTTCTTTTGTGGAAACGCGCGGCGTTTTTTCGGATTATAGCGACGGTAGGTGCCGTCTTCCATTTCCCTCCGGATAACCTGTTTAAACAGCTCTCCCATCTTCAGTTGATGCCCCCCGTCGGCGTAAAAGGTATCCCAGGCGTAGTAGTAGAGTTCCTGAAGCTTTTCCGGGGTCATGTTACGGGGCTGGAAGACGACCTTATCGGCACTATAATCTAGCCAATTGTTGCTCAGGATTCTGCCTTCGGCTTCGAGCTGCTGCCTAATGGGAGAGTGAGGAAAGGGCGTCAGGATGGTGAACTCGGCGATGTCCAGTTCCACCTCCATCAGAAAGTCAACCAGCCGCTTGATGTCGTCCTCGGTTTGATCATCGGTGCCGAGGATAATGGTCCCTTCGACGCCGATACCATGATCCTTGAAACGGCGGATGCGGTCGCGAATCACATCCGAGGTATCGAAGACGGCCTGGTATACGTACCAGGCACCGGCATCAGCAGCCAGCTTGAGAACTTTTTCATCATCAAGGATCGGGTGGGAGACCCACTTTTTTTTCAAAGGCGCCATGGCAGTAAAGAGATCGATCAGCCATTCACGGTCCTGAGCCAGAGAGTTGTCGACGATGAACAGGCGGTTATTCTGAATCGCCTCCATCTCTTCGATGACCTTATCGATGGGGCGGGGTCGGAATTTTTTGCCGCCGAGGAAACCGGTACAGCAGGGAAAACAGTCAAATTTGCAGCCCCGCGAGGCATGCACCAGGTCGAGCATCTGGACTCCGCGATAATTGTAGATATCGCGGTTAAGGATCTCCCTGCGGGCAGTTCCCACCAAGTCGAGAGATGGCGGGTTATCCATGTAGTCGTAAACTTTTTTCAGCTGACCTTTTTGAAAATCATCGATCACTGCGCCAAAACGCCCTTCCGCTTCGCCTAGAAATATCGAATCGGCATGCTCGGAGACCTCTTCGGCATGAAGCATGGTGGCGATGCCACCGAAAATAACCGGTATACCGCGTTGGCGAAATGCTTTGGCGACCTCAAAGGCGCGAGGCAACTGGCAGCTGAGCATGGTAGAGATACCCACTAGGTCAGCCGAATCATCGAAATCGATAGGCTCCAGGTTTTCGTCAGTAAATACCAAATCAACCTCGGCCGGAACCGTAGCGGCAAAGACAGCTGGCCCGTGCGGGGGAAGATGGAATTCCGTCTGACGATCGAGTTTGGGCCAGCGCGGGTAAACAAGTTTCATTTTCATCACAATCACTCCACATGTACAGGCCATCACGGGGGGTGCATAAATTCTCACTACCCCAAAACACCTTATGCCTACTTAAGTAAATCGACCACCGCTGCTAAGATCGGAAGTATCATAAATTCCTGTTATCTGCAAACAAGCTAAACTAATTGTCCCGACTTCCAACGATCACAGAATTCCCGATAAAATGGCGGTGCTACCAAAAGAAAGTCATTCTCCTTGTCCATCATCATCTGTACCGTATAGCCGCTTGTGGTTACTTCTCCGGCCCCATTGCGCAGGATGAACTCAATATTGATGCGTGCCGCTTCACTCCAGTGCAGAATTCCCTCGATAGTGAAAGGGTCTTCGAAGCAAAGGGGCCGATGATAATCGATATGCATTTTTTTAATCGGCGTAATGACCTCCGCACGATATAAATCCATATAGCCGATGCCGAAACGATTGCCAAGGGTCACCCTGGCGTCCTCAAAATAGCCTGGATAACGACCATGCCAGACAATACCGAGGGGATCGACTTCCTCAAACCGAACCACTCGGGATACAGTGACCCGAAGCGGCTGAGGTTGACCGGGCTGAGTGGGGAAATAGGGCCTTTTCATTTCGCACCCTCCTGGCGCTGCAACCGCAGTGTAAACGAGGCAGCTACCTTCTCCTGAAGCATCAACTTTACCCGATAAGAATGCCCGTCTATACCAGCACAGGGACAAATGTTGACGTCAATTTCCTGGTCCGGTCCTAGTGGCAGAAGAAACTTGGCCCTTTCGACAACCTGGAGCTTCAAGGGAGCACCAACGCAGCCCTCTATCAACGACTGGGCAATCAGAATCTGCACAATTGCCGGCACAATCGGAAATCCCGGGAAGTGCCCGGAAAAACCTATAAATTCTTCACCGAAGCTGAATTTCCGCTCTGCAGAGTGGTCCTCACCGACAACAATGGGAGTCAGGGCTGCCCTCTCGATGGATTTCATCAAATCATTCATCGATTCTCTTCACCTCTTCCTGCCACAGGGTCAAACGATAGCCGGCAATACGGTCATCGAGTACAATCCCCCGCGGATAAAGTATTGTCTCTGCTGTTTGATACTCAAAGTATCTGGCCATCCAGTCTTCCTGATCTCCATCCACCTCGGTAGCCAACAACTGCGAACCGTTGCCACCAAAGGTGAATCGGATTTCTCTGGAAGGGTTGGAGCGCGTAAGTTGGCAACGACTGGCTGTTAAACGCAGCGTTTCACTGCCATCAGGGCGAGGGGTCAGAAACACCCTGCGCACCGAGGCAGCCACCGCCTCAGTAAAGTGTGGAATTTTGGCTATGTCGGGTAACAGGTAGTGTTGCTGCTCCCCGATCTGGGTGACCTCGAGATCAAATAGTTTGACCCCCAGGTCGTTCAAAGCCACCAACCTCACCTGGCCTTGAGTCAAATCAAGGCGCATCAGACCAGCCATGGGCACGCGGGCGCCGCGGAACTCGAACAGCACCGTCTGCCGCAACTGAAAAACCCCCTGCTGAGCTGTCCAGACCGAAGTTGCCAACTGGGTTGCTGTCACATCCGAGCGCACAGCCACCGTATCCGGCATTACAAAAGGGACCCCACTGCAAGCCGTCAGGGCCAGTAGCAGACTAAGGATGACACACTGTTTTTTCATGTATCCTCGCCGCGGTAAAGAGCTGGGACGACCAGCAGCGCAGCCGGAATGGCGGCGCCGATCCCCAGTAACACAGTTACGCCAATAGAATGCAAAGCGGGATGGTGAGCCAGCACCAGAGCACCAAATCCAGCCAGAGTGGTCAGACCAGAAACCAACACCGCCTTGTCGGTGGCTCCACTGTGCCCCTCGGCAGACTTGCAGACCATGAAAATCCCGTAATCTACCCCCAACCCAATAACCAGGATACAGGCGATAATGTTGAATAGATTAAATTCCAAACCGAGGGTCCCCATGCAACCGAACATCACTATCAGTCCGGTGCCGACCGGGACCAACGCCGCTAAAACTTTCCCCACCCGTCGGAAAAGCAGCAGAAGCAGCAGGACCACAACTACCGAGGCCGAAAGGATAAAGCGGAAGAAATCGTGACTGATAGCAGCACTGATCTCGCGCCGGAAACGGCCCTGAGAAACCAACTGAACCGTCCCTTGCAGCTGACTCTCGACCAGATCAGCCAATTCGGGTCGATCGGGCACCAGAGTCAACACCTCGGCTGAGGTTCCCTCACCGAGAACCAGTGAATCAACAAGATTGCCTAGTCCGGCCTGCCTTAGTCCCTGCAGAGTCACCGGCTGAGCAGGAGCGTTCAAGGATTTAAAAAAGGCAGAAAAAGCCACCTCGCTAAAACCGAGAGCTGCAGATTCACGGCGCAGGTCAGCGAGTATACGCTGCCCCTGGGCTCCTTGCCAAAAACTCAGCCAGCGTTCGCGATTGGCCTGTTGCACCTCAGTCGAGGGTAGCAAAGAAGCGATACTGATCATCGGCTGGTCAGGCTGCTCTTTTTGAAGCAGAGCAAAGAGTTGCTCATTGGCTACTAGCGCCTGTTCAAGATTTTCGCCCCTGGCCCATATCATGGCCTGATCTCGAAAGTCTCCCCAGTTCTGGCGCAGATTCTGCTCCGCAGCGGCCAACTCGGGCGGTACCAAGCTCATGCGCCTGAGATCCCCGTTAAATTCCAACCCCATAGACTGCCAACCACAACCGGCCAACAACAACAGCCAGATGCCAAGCACCAGACGCCGCCGATGCCGTATTCTTGACAGCCAACGGCTAGACGATGCCCCCTGCTCTGGCCCAACCGCTGGTATCAGGTGGGGCAGAACCAATAGCGACAAAAGCAGGGCGGCGCCAATTCCGGCAATGGAAAAAACCGCCAACTGCCGCTGTCCCGGCAGGTCGGAGAAAAGCAGGACGGCAAAGCCGGCCATCGTAGTCAGACCACCAAACAATATGGGCCGGGCCAACTCACCAACGATAGCCTCAGGCGCGGCCCCACCTCGGCGCAAGGCAAAGTATACGTGCAATCCAAAATCTACGGTAATCCCAAGCAGTACCGCTCCAAAACCTAGGGTAACGGCGGAGACCGGCGAAAAAAACCAGGATACGGCGACGGCACTGATGCAAACAACCGCGATGGGTAACAAAAAAACAAACCCCGCCCGCGGACTGCGCAAAAAGCAAAAGAACAGCGCCAGCAGAGCCAACATCGATCCAGTCAGAATGCGCCACAAGTCCTCCTGAATCGCTTGGGCGTTAGCCAGGGTATATCGATGCCCGGCGACCAGGGTGGCACTGATATTGTCGGGCAAGGTTTTATCCACCGCTTCAGCAAAGCTCGCCAGCAGGGTTTCAGCGCCCGCCGAATCGGTCATCGGAATGGGGGTCTCTGCTAGTAGCAGAGCACTTTTTCCCTCCGCGCTGACAAAGTGGTTATCGACCAACCGCATCTGCGGAATCATATTGATATAACGTAACTTTTTCAGCCCAAACTGATAAATAGACAAAGGGTCGCGGCGAATCAGTCCCTTAAGGGCCCAGCCTTCTGGAGCAAATAGTTGCTCATAATTTTCCTGCAGTCGCTGCCGAACCCCGCCCTTATCATAATCACTGGCCATGGCCTCTAGGTCTTTGGCATCGAGAATGCTCGGAAACGCATCTTGGAGCCAGTTGAGCAAACGTCCCTGCATTTGGCTCTCAGGACCAGTCACCACATTCGCAAAGAGTGCCGGGTCGAGAGCAGCAGCCAGTCGGTCGACGGCCGCCACAAGCACAGCGCTGCCCCCTTCCCCATCGGTTTCGAGGCTTATTACCAGCTTGCGGGCAAAGGGCGCACGCTGTAAAAGAGCGAAATCTCCTGCCACCCGGCTGCCACGATCGGGTAGCATCGCCTCGATGTTTTCCTCAAGGCGGATCCCTGTAAAGGCGATTATGCTGAGTAGAATCAGAACCGAGGTCACCCAGTACAATAGCCGTCGGCGGCTGGCAAAAAACCGGTATGCCGTTGCGGTGTACTCTGAAAGGCTCATAGGCAGCTAAAAAAGATCCTCTGCCAAAGGCTGGTTGATAAGCACATTCTCAAACCGTAGCCGGGTGTAGTCTCCGTCAGCCTCATGCACTTCCACCATCTGCACATGACGACCCCCAGGTGCAAATTGAATTTTTAAATAATCGAGAAACCCAGCGGTTTCAAAAAGAGGATCAAGCCTGAGCCGCACCGGACCTTGCGCCTCTACGACAATGTGATACTTCTGGCGCAACCAATCAAAATCGGCACCGGCACAGGCCAGTAATTGTTCGGCAACGATTTTCATCACCGGTTCACGATCAATATCAAAGTTTTCACTTCGACCGGTGCGCTGATGCCAACGGTGTCCCTCATTGCCTTTTAATACGAACCCGGTAACAACGGGCTGGGTCAACTCCCAACGCAATGAGCCAGGGTTTTTGAAATAAAAGCGTCCGGAAGAAAGCATGGCATCCTGAAACACAGCCAAGTATTTTTCCTGGGTAAAATCACTAGCGATGGTTTCGATTCCGGCTGAAAGCTGTTCGAGGCGCTCCAGAACCTTAGCATCCTGCTCTGAAACCCCAGCCCACGCACCCACAGGCAACCACAGCTGAGCAAAGAAAACAAAGATGCCTAGAGTTTGCAAAAGGCCTTTCATGCCTTCTCCGGTGTTACTTCACCCTGCGGGATCCACAGTTTGAGCTTCCCGGCGGCCAATGGTTGTTGCCCAAGAAAGACCTCACCTTCAACCACTACAAACCTTTCCACGGCTGCGATAGGGCGAATACGGATAGACAAGCAATCCCCCACATGGGCAGTCCCTTCCATTACCACCTTACTTATCCCAACCAGAAAACCCTGCCCTACCGGCTTCCCAGCCAAGCGGTCTGCATAGCCCTGAACAGCGGCAAAGGCCTGGGCCAACATTTCCACCAAGGCCACCTCGCTCAATTGTCCGTCCCCATCCAGTAGGGGATTGGCGGCATCGATCACAGCTTCGACCGTAGCCTCCTCACCCTCGTGATATTCGACAAGACGATCAATCTGGCGCATGGGAAGGCGATGCGGGATCAGGCCCTCGGCCGCCATTGGCAGTTTGAATTCGTTCAACATCGGGCTCCCCTTGTTCGCTACCGGTTACTGCCAGAAGACTGACAGGTCGTCGAGAAGCTGGCTGGAAAAAAGGATTTTGCGAAATTTCACCAAATCGTCATGAAAAACGCGACTGTTGTCATAAATCTCAAAATGCTGGTTGAGCTCCTGGTGAATCTTGCCCGTACCGCGACCAAGGCCCTCGGCATTGCGGAACGATAGCGCCTGCAGGTCGGCAAGTACCTCCAGAGTGAGAATATGTTTGGCATTGCTCACTGACTTGCAGGCCTTGCGTGCCGCAACCGTGCCCATGCTGACCACATCCTGATTGGAGGCGTTGCAGGAAATCGAATTGGTGCTGACCGGACCCGCCAGCTGCCGATTCTCTGCAGTGGTGGAGGTTGCGAGGTACTGAGCCCCCATAAATCCCATGGTCAAACCTGCCGTACCGGGGATCAAATGTTCAGGCAATCCCTCATTCTGGTGTTTATCTAGGTACTTATTAAGACGCCGTTCGGAAAGATTCGACAGGGTAGACATAGCAATGCACAGGGCATCCATAACAAAACCAATACTCTGGCCATGAAAGTTACCGCCATGAATAATCTTCTTCTTGTCCGGAATAATGAGTGGATTATCGTTGGAGGAGTTGGCCTCGATCTCAACGGTGCGCACCGCCAACTCAACCGCTTCGGCTACCGGCGCCAGGACTTGCGGAATACAACGTATCGAATAAGCATCCTGTACCTTGATGTCGGTTTCGAATACGGGCCCACCCTGCTGCTGGCCTCGGATCAGCTCGTGTGTGTTCTCACGCAGAGCAATGTTGCTTGAGCCCTGGTAAAGGTTGCGGATTGTTTCGGCAATATGCAACTGACCAGGATGAGGCTTTAGCTGATGCAGGTCGTCATCCAAGGAATCATCGATGCCGCCAAAGATCTCCTGAGCAAAGGCCCCCGTCACACAGGAGAGCCGTAGTAGCTGCTTGGCACCGTACAGGGCGAAGGCAGCCAGCGCAGTCATGGCGCTGGTACCATTCATCAAGGCGAGCCCCTCCTTAAAACTGAGTCGCATCGGCACCATTCCGAGCTCGGCAAAAACCTCCCCGGTCGGGCGTAGCTCATCGCGATAATAGACTTTCCCCTCGCCGATTACCGCAAGGCCCAAATGGGCCAGATGGATCAGGTCCCCCGAGGCGCCGACGCTACCACACTCAGGGATGAATGGGGCGATGCCTAAATTGATCATATCACGGAGGAATTCGAGAAGCTCGATGCGCACCCCGCTAAAGCCCTTGACCAGGGAATTGAGTCGCACAACCAGCACAGCAATAGCG